>NZ_JBFBGW010000001.1:0-250890 GCF_040684895.1 Paenarthrobacter sp. NPDC089322 | reverse complement strand
GGCCATCGGGACTACTTTCGGCGACGTCTTCGTTGCAGACACCGAAGCCGGGTGCTGGAGGCTTCCGCAGCGGAAGCCGGTTGGTTTAGCGCTTGACGGCGTCCAGCTTCAGCATTTTGGCGATGACATTGTCGAGCTCGGAGTCGTCGAAGATCTTCTTCCAGTCGTCCTTGATGATGGTGTCCTTGCCGTACTGGATGGCAATTTCGCAGGCTTCGGAGAACGGGTTGGATCCGCGGAGGGCGTTGGTGAGGGCGATCTGCACGTGGCCGAAGAGCATGGCCTTGGCAGCTTCCTCGGGAACGCCGACGGTGTGGACGGTCTCATGCAGTGCTTCGTTGAGGAGGGTGCCGATCATGCAGGCCACGGTTTCCACGAGGGTGGGTTCCAGGACGGCGAGCTGGTAGACGGTGACCCAGTGGACGTCGATGACGGGGGCGTAGATGGTGCGGATGACGGCTTCGGCTGCTTCTCGCGTAGCTGTGGGCGCGTCCTCGTCGATGGCTGCGACCACGTTCTGGGGTGCGCCTTCGCCGCCGAAGGTATCGGCCCATTCTTCCTTGGTGGTGCGCTCCAGGAACACGGACGGGTGGCACGGGTGGGCGACGGCCTGGACGACGTCGTCGCGCTTGGCCAGCAGGCCGGCGTAGGCGGCGGCGGGGTCCAGGGTGAGGAGGATCGCGCCGGACTTCATCTGGGGGACGACGCCTTCGGACACGACGCCCAGGACGGTGTCCGGGACAGCGAGGATCACGACGTCGGCGCCCTTGACGGCGTCGTCGGTTGCGGTGATCTCGCGGCCTTCGGCCTGGATGCGTTCCTGGCCGGCGGGGGAATTCTCGCTGTAGAAGACGGTGTGGTTGGACTTCTGGAGGTTACGGGAAACGCGCATTCCCATCTTGCCTCCGGCTCCGATGACGGCGACGGTCAAAGTTTCTGCTGACATTTCACTTGCTCCTTAGGAAGTCGAGGCTTTGTTGGGTCCACTGGTTTTCGAGGCGGATGGTTTCTGCTTCGGTGTCCTGCCAGGGCAGCCAGTGTTCGACGATTTGGTTGATGTTTCTGGTTTTGGGCTGGATTTTTTCGACCATGTAGTCGTAGTCGAGGAGTCCTTCGCCGAGGGGTGCGCCGGAGTACGTGAACCCGACCCATCCCTGTTTGCGGCTGAACGCAAAGTCTTTGATGTGCATGTTCAGGACAAAAGGCTCGACGGCGTCAATCACCTGCCGTGGCATCTCCAGCGCAGCGACGGTGTTGGCCGGGTCGCTGCAGATGCCCAGGTACGGGCTGTTGACGGTGGTGATGACGTCGAGGATCCGTTGCGTGGGCACCTGTTCGTAGGTCTCGACGGCGATCCGTACACCGGCTGCCTCGAAGTCGGGAAGCACGTCGGTGAAGATCGCGACCGCCTCTTCGTTGGTGGGGGTGTGGCCGGGGACGTTGAACATGGTCCGCAGAATGTCCGAGCCGAGGATTCCTGCGATGTTCAGGAACTTCCGCAGGTGCTCCGGGTGGATGCCTTTCGTCCCGACCTCAAGGGTGATCCCCAGCTGGTCCGCGGTCGTGCGGACGGCGGCGAGGTCGTCGTCGTCCATGGTTTCCAGGGGTGCGTAGTCGCAGATCTGGAACAGGTCCACGCCCAGGTCCGCGGCGCGTCGGAGGGTGTCGTGGATACTCAGCGGGTTGCTGACCTGATCCGAGAGTTGCCAGAAAAACGCGTAGCTGCTGAGTCCGATCCTGCTGCTCATGCTGCGACCTCCTTGGTGACCTCGAGACGGGCGGCGGTTTCGTCCAGGATGGTCTTCAGCGCGGCGGGGTCGTGCGCGAAGCGGCCCAGGAACAAACCCGCGACGGCGGTGTCCAGTTCGGTGACCAGACCCGGTCCGGCGCTCCCGCCGTAAATAACCCGGCTGGTTTCCTGGCCCGGCAACGAGCGCAGGTGCGCGTCGAGGCCGCGGACAACGGCGCTGATGTAGCCCGGGGTTGCCGGTTCGGGTGCGCCGATGGCCCACTGCGGTTCATAGGCGACGATGGTCCGGCCTACGGTCCCGGCCGTTGCGGCCCGGTGGAGGGCGGCGTCGATCTCGGCGGTGCACTGGGCGATTGCTTCCTCGGGGGACCCGGCAGTCGATTCGCCGACGCAGAGCACGGGGGTGAGGCCGTTGCGGTACGCGGCTGCGGTCTTACGGCCGATGATCTCATCGTCTTCGCCGAAGATCCGGCGGCGTTCGGCGTGCCCGACCTCCACGTACCTTCCGCCGAGCTCGGCCACGGTCTTGCCGCCGACTTCGCCGGTGTAGGCGCCCTGGTCTTCCCAGAAGATGTCCTGCGCTCCGGTGCCCACGCGGGCGGGTCCGAGGATCCGGGCGGCTTCGGGCAGGGCGGGCAGGATCGGCAGGACAAACAACTCGATGTCGCCGTTCTGCACCGCGGGATGCTTCAAGGCGATCGTGGCGACGTCGCGGCAGTAGTCGATGGAGCGGGAGTGCCCGAAGTACATTTTCAGGCTCACCCCGATCACGGCTTTGGCAGCAACGGAATTAGCAGCTGGTGACACCTTCGTAGTCCTTAATCAGGGTGACTTTTTCTGCCGAGGCGGAGGTTTCGTCGAAGGTGTAGGTGAGCCATTCCTTGGCCAGTCGGCGGGCCAGTTCGAGGCCGATGACGCGCTGACCCATGGTGAGGACCTGGGCATTGTTGGAAAGGATGGAGCGTTCCACGGAGAAGGAATCGTGGGCGGTGACGGCGCGGACGCCAGCGACCTTGTTCGCGGCGATCGCCACACCCAGGCCCGTTCCGCAGACCAGCAGTGCACGGTCTGCCTTGCCGGCGGCGATCAACTCAGCAGCGGCAATGGCGACGGACGGGTAGGGGGTGTGGGAGGTCGCGTCCACCCCGACGTCGGTCACGGACTCAACGCGCTCGTTCGCTTCCAGGTCTGCCTTGAGGGCTTCCTTGTAGTCGAATCCGGCGTCGTCCGATCCGATGACCAGGCGCAGTTTCTCGCTCATGCGTTCTCCTTAACAATGTTCTCTACGGCTGCGGTGTTCTGAAGCAGGGTGTTGTGGATGGCCCGGATGATCAGGGCCATGGAAACGGCTCCGGCGTCCGGGGTTCCGAGGCTCTTTTCGGCGTGCGGGCGGGCACGGCCCATGAGGGGCAGCAGGTTCGCGGTGGCTTCGGCGGACTGTTCGGCGATACCAGCGGCAGCGCCCCAGGCATCCCGCAGCGGGCCGCCGTCGTTCACCGCCGCGGTGAGGGCGTCACTGAAGGGGGCCAGGACGTCCACCAGGGTCTTGTCGCCCACCTTGGCCTTGCCGAAGTCCATGATGGAGCGCTTCGCTTCGGCCACACCGGCAGCCACGGCGGCTGCGTTCGGCTTCTCAGCATCGCCCACGGCGTTACCGACCGCGCGCAGGGCCATGCCCCACAACGCACCCGAGGTGCCGCCGGCCTTGTCGGCCCACGCGTCGGCGGCCAGGTTCAGTACGGTCCCGGAACCTGCGCCGCGTTCGACGGCGGTCGCGGCCGCTGCTACGGCGGCGTGGATACCGCGTTCCATGCCGATGCCGTGGTCTCCGTCGCCGGCGATCGCGTCAATGCGGCCGAGTTCGGTCACGTTCGCGTCGATCACGGCCTTCGCCGCGTCCAACGCAGCCAGCACAGTGCCGGCTGAGGCTTTGGATTCGTCGGTGGCCTCAGGAATCACGGCCTGCTCCTCCACCAAGGCGAGTTCCTCGGCGTCGAGCGCTTGCGTTGTCACTGAACCACGGCGGAACGCCGGGGCGTCAGCGGGAGCCAGCCAGAGTTCCTCCAACTCCGAGTCAAGCCAGAACAGGGTCAGGGAGGTCCCGGCCATGTCGAAGCTGGTCACGAGTTCACCGACCTGCGGGTCCACGGCCACCACACCGGCCTCGGCCAACAGCTGCGCGACGCGGCGGTAGACCACAAAGAGTTCCTCGTACTTCACCGAACCGAGCCCGTTGAGGATCGGCACCACCCGGGCGCCTTCCACCGAGATGCCGTCCGGTACCTCTGCCAACAGGTCCTTGACCAGCAGCCCGGCGAGCTCATCCGCGGTCGGGACGTCGGTTTCGGCGATGCCCGGTTCACCGTGGATGCCCATGCCCACCGCCATACGCCCCTCGGGAACGGAGAAGAGCGGCTGGTCCGCACCGGGAAGGGTGCAGCCCGTGAACGCGACACCAAAAGACCGGGTGCGGTCGTTGGCACGGTTGGCGATCTCCACCACCGCGTCCATGGAGTGCCCGGCTTCGGCGGCAGCTGCGGCCACCTTGAAAACCGTCAGGTCACCGGCGATGCCGCGGCGCTTGTGCTTCTCCGCCAACGGGGCCGAAGAGATATCATCCGTGACGGCGATGCTGCGGCAATCAATGCCCTCGGCGCGAAGCTTGTCCTGCGCCTGGGTGAAGTGCAGGACGTCCCCGGCGTAGTTACCGTAACCGAGCAACACACCGCCGCCGTTGGAGGCAGCCTTGGCGACGTTGTAGACCTGCTGAGCCGAGGGGGACGCGAACAGATTTCCCATCGCCGCACCATGGGCCAGGCCCTGGCCCACCAAACCGGCGAACGCCGGGTAATGTCCCGAGCCGCCGCCGATCACCAAGGCGACCGTGTCCGGCGTCGAACGCGTACTGCGGGCAACGCCGCCGGAAACGCGCCGTACCCAGCGACCGTGCGAAGCGACGAAACCTTCGATCATCTCGTCAGCGAAGGCTGAGGGTTCATTGAACAAGCGGGTCATGCGGAGGCTCCTGGAGCTAAAAGATGGGAAATCTGTCCGGGTGTTTGGTTACGGCTCGGAGTGGTGACCGGCGCCCTGGGGGTCAAGTGCCTCGGCCGGAACGCCTTCACTCGACTTGCCACGGCGGCTGAGCGTCACCATGAGGATTGCCGAGAGCAACATAAAGCCGCCGACGACGAACATCGGAACCGTGTAGTTACCGGTCAAGTCCTTGAGCCAGCCGGTGATGTATCCGGCGCTGAAGCCGGCCAGGTTGCCAACGGTGTTGATCAGGGCGATGCCTGCGGCGGCTGCAGCGCCGGTGAGGAACTGGGTGGGCACGGTCCAGAAGTTGGGCAGGGCCGCGAAGATGGACATTGCCGTGATGGTGATGACCGCGATGGTTGCTGCCGGTGAACCTGCGAACAGAGCCAGCGGAATGCTGAGGCCGCCAACGAGCGCAGGTAGTGCAATGTGCCAGGTCTTCACGCCGCGCTTGGTGGCGTCCTTGGACCAGAAGTACAGGGCAAAGGCAGCCGGCAGGTACGGAATCGCCGTGATGAGGCCCTTCTGGAAGACGTCGAACTTGGTGCCGTAGAGGCCTTCGAAGCCGGCGATGATGGTCGGGAGGAAGAAGCCGAGGGCGTAGAGGCCGTAGATGAAGCCGAAGTAGATCAGGGAGAGCATCCAGACGCGGCCGTTCCCGAACACGGTGCGGACGCTCACATGCTTGTTGCTGGCGGCAGTCTGGTTCTTTTCCTTCTCCAGGGCGCCGGTCAGCCAGGTCTTTTCCTCTGCGGTGAGCCACTTGGCCTTGGCGGGGGAGTCGGCCAGGTAGAACCAGGCGATGACGCCCACCACGATGGCGGGAACCGCGACGCCGAAGAACATGAAGCGCCAGCCTTCAAGGCCGAAGAACACGCCGTGCTGCTGGATCAAAGCGCCGGCCAGCGGAGCACCGATCACCGTGGTCAGCGGCTGTGCCAAGTAGAAGAGGGCAAGGATCTTGCTGCGGTGCTTGGCCGGAACCCAGAGGCTCAGGAAGAGGATGGCGCCGGGGAAGAAGCCTGCTTCTGCAACACCCAGGATGAAGCGCAGGATGTAGAGCTGCTCAACGTTGCCTACCCACGTGAAGAGCAGTGACACGATGCCCCAGCTGACCATGATGCGGGCGAGCCAGCGGCGGGCGCCGAACTTGTGCAGGGCCAGGTTGCTGGGGACTTCCAAAAGGATGTAGCCGATGAAGAAGACGCCGGAGGCGAATCCGAACTGGGCTGCCGAAAGCGCGAGGTCGTTGTTCATGCCGTTGGGGCCGGCGAACGAAATGGCCGTGCGGTCCAGGTAGTTGATGAAGAACATCAGGGCGACGAACGGCACAAGCCGGATCGCCACCTTCTTAATAGCGGATTTCTCGACCACCGATTGTGTGGTGTCCACGTTGACTCCTAGATGTTGGTTCCCGCGGATCCTGCACTGGATGCGTCGGGCTGACTCGTGGCTTTGCCGGCTGGGGGTCCGGCAATACGAAGCTTGTGACTTAAACCATAGGCGCGGATTCTAAATTGGTCAACCGGTTGATGAGTTTTGGTTTTTTCGACTTGCGCGCCGCCATATTGGTCAGCCGGTTGCTACGCTGTGAAGGTGTCAGCGAACTCCGCCGCAGCCGCGGCCCATATGACGGCAGCTCTTGCGCCGATGGAGCAAGGCTCTGTTGTGTCCGAAGTGGCGGAACGGCTTTTGGCCTACTTCACCAGCGGCGATATCGCCCCCGGAACCCGCCTGCCTGCGGAGCGCCAGCTCGCCTCGTCCCTGGGAGTCGGGCGCTCGGCCGTGCGGGAGGCCTTGGCTGCCTTGGAGATTCTCGGAATTGTGATAGTCCGCCCCGGTTCGGGGACGTACTTGCGCGACGGCGTCTCCGAGCTTTTGCCGCGGACGCTTAGTTGGGGACTCATGCTGGGAGAGCCCAGGACCCGCGAGTTGGTTGAGTTGCGCAGCGGGCTTGAAGTCCAAGCGGTGGAGCTGGCTGCGGCGCGTGTCACCGATGAAGCCTTGGAACGCATGGGCGCCAACCTGGTCGCGATGGAGAAGAATCTCGACGATCTTGCCCTCTTCGTGGAGGCCGACGCTGCCTTCCATCGCGAGATCGCGAATGCTTCCGGCAATACCGTCCTCGAGGAACTCCTGCAAAGCATCCGCTCCCTGCTGCGCATCTGGGTGGACCGCGCCCTCACGGATGAAGGGCATGCCGAGGCTGCCCTCAAGGAGCACACGGCCATCTACGAAGCCCTCAAGTCGCGTGATGCAGCCGCTGTCTCGCAGACCATGCGCGCGCACATGGAAACCGCATCCCGCCGTCTCCTAGCCGGGTTCGACGCAGCGCAGTAGTGCCTCCGGCCGTTCGACTTGGCGGCTTTAGAGGGGCATAATAGTTAGCAGGGCTAATTAGCAACGCTAACTATTTGGCCCATCACAGAGTCCCAGGAGGCGCCCCACCCGTGACCGCAGCGCAGCAACCAACCAAAACCGGCAGAAAAGCCACCACAACCGTGCAGGAAAACGCCGGGATTCAGCCTGACGCCTTGGCCATTGACCTGCGAACCGCCGTGATGCGCACGTCGCGCAGGTTGCGGATCGAAGCCACCGGTGACGTCATTACGCCCGGACAGTACACGGTGCTCGCGCAACTCGCGATCTCCCCCCAAACGCTCCGGGAACTGGCCGAGAGGGAACACGTGCAGGCGCCGTCCATGACCAGAATCGTGAATGCGCTGACCGACCACGGATTCGTCTCCCGGCAAGCTCATCCCGGCGACGGTCGGCAGGTCCAGGTCAGTATTACCCCGGCCGGGGAAGGGGTCCTGGCCGAGGCCCGCAGCCAGCGAACGGCGTGGCTCGCCCAGCGAGTGGCAGGCCTGAGCGAGGAGGACCGGCTGACACTGAGCCGGGCGGCGCACATTATGCAGGAGATGAGCCGCAAATGAGCGCCATGTTCCGGGCCCTTGAGAACCCTAACTACCGGCTTTGGGCGGGCGGTGCCCTGGTTTCCAATGTCGGGACGTGGATGCAGAGAGTGGCGCAGGACTGGTTGGTCCTGACTGTCCTTACTGACCATTCCGGTACGGCGGTGGGCATCACCACCGCGTTGCAGTTCCTGCCGATGCTGCTGTTGGGACCCTACGCCGGGCTTTTGGCTGACCGGTACCGCAAGCGGGTGATCCTGCTGTGGACGCAGGCAGCGATGGGCGTCTGTGGATTGGCAATTGGCGTCCTGGTGGTGACGGGGGCCGCGCAGCTCTGGCAGGTGTACATCGCGGCCTTGGCGTTAGGACTTGCCGCAGCCATCGACGGCCCGGCACGCCAGGCGTTCGTGTCCGAGCTCGTTGGCCCGGACAAACTGTCCAACGCCGTCGCATTGAACTCTGCGTCGTTCAACAGTGCCCGGCTCACGGGACCTGCCATCGCCGGGGTGTTGATCGCCTGGGTCGGCACGGGCCCGGTGTTCCTGCTGAATGCAGCGAGTTTTGTGGCAGTCATTGTTTCCCTGCTCCGGGTGAAGAGCTCGCAGCTCCAGCCCAGCAAACCCGTGGTCCGAGGGAAACGCCAACTGGTGGAAGGCCTCAGCTATGTCCGGCAGCGCCGGGACCTGGTCCTGATCCTCACCATGGTGGGTCTACTTGGGGCCTTCGGCATGAACTTCCCTGTCACCAATGCGCTGATCGCGACTGCCGAGTTCGGCATGGGTTCTGAGGAATTCGGGCTCCTGGGATCCATTATGGCCGTCGGTACCCTGGCCGGTGCATTGCTCGCCGCCCGCAGGTCCCGCCCACGGTTGCGCTTCATGCTGGGCGGCGCCTTGATCCTCGGACTGTTCACCCTGGTGGCAAGTATCGCGCCATCGTTCTGGATCTACGCCGTGGTTCTTATCCCTGTGGGCTGGGCTTCCATCACTTTCCTGAACAGTTGCAACACCACCATCCAGCTGTCGGTTGAACCGCAGTTCCGGGGACGGGTCCTGGCGCTCTACCTGGCGATCCTCCAGGGCGGAACAGCATTGGGAGCGCCCCTCATGGGTTGGATCGGTACGGAGTTTGGTGCACGCTGGTCTGTTGCCGCAGGCGGCGCAGTGGTGCTGGTAACCGGCGTGGCAGCGGCAATCCTGGTAAGCCGGCGGAGCAGCCTGACCATCCGTCAACAGTTCCGCACGGCGTTTCCGCGGAAACGCGCAATCCAGCCCTCCTGAGGCCAAAGCCAACGCTGGTGAACGACGACGGCAGTCGCCGTTGCCGCGCAAGCCGCCACCCGCCGTCGTACTTTCCGGTTCCTGTAACGGACGGCTGCGCGGGGCGCGGACTATTGCCCGTCCGCGGACATCAGCCGCGCGATTTGGCTTGCCGCCCCGCTGCCCGGCGCCGGGGTGTAAACCACAAGATGCAGGTCCGGCCGGTCCGAGGGGGAGACCTGGTGGTGTTCCAGGTGCAGGACGCCGACGGCCGGATGATGGAAGAGCCGTTCGCGGGATTCGAAGCCAAGAATGTCGTACTGGTCCCAGCTTTCCTGGAATTCCGGGCTTGCTTCCTTGAGCCGCTCTACTTGGAACTTGATGTCGGGATCGCCCAGGCGTTGGCCCGTTTCGGCGCGGAACTCCGCCAGGAATCGCCGGCTGGTGACGTCCCAATCGGGGAGCAGATCCCGTACGTAGGGGTCCGTGAAGACGAGCCACAGCAGGTTCCTGTCAGCGGCGGGAACGGTGGCGATGTTTGGGTACAGCGCTGCGTACGCCTTGTTCCAGCCGGCCACGCCCCAGTCCGGGGAGAGCGCGTAGGAGGGGTTGGGATCCAAGGCATCGAGGAGCCGTTGCACGTGGGCGGGTGCGCTGCCGGCGACGGGTACCGACGACGCCGTGGATGCATAGCCGCCAAGGGACAAGACGTAGGCGAGCCCGGTATCGGACAAATGGAGCGCTCTGGCGATTGCTTCCAGAACCTGGCGGGAGGGGCTGATATCCCGGCCTTGCTCCAGCCAGGTGTACCAGGTGACGCTTACGCCGGAGAGGAAAGCGACCTCTTCGCGCCGCAGACCCCGCTCCCGCTTGCGGGCAAGCGCTGGAAGTCCGTAATCGGTGCGGAGCGCCTGGTCGCGGCGAGCCCTGAGGAAGAGCCCAAGTTCCTTGCGTCTGTCGGGATGGTGCACCCATAAATACTATTACTCTGGTACTCCTACTACTAGTATCAACACCGTCTTCCACCTGCATGCCAGGCAAAGCAGGATGGTAGTCATGCCTGCACTTCGCTCAAAGACAGTTACCCACGGCCGCAACATGGCTGGCGCCCGCGCACTCCTGCGCGCTTCCGGCGTCGCCAACTCGGACATCGGCAAGCCGATCATCGCCGTGGCGAACTCCTTCACCGAATTCGTCCCCGGCCACACCCACCTTGCCCCCGTGGGCCGGATCGTCTCGGACGCGATCCTCGCCGCCGGCGCTGTGCCGCGCGAATTCAACACCATCGCCGTGGACGACGGCATCGCCATGGGCCACTCCGGCATGCTCTACTCGCTCCCGTCCCGCGACCTGATCGCCGACTCCGTGGAGTACATGGTCAACGCGCACTGCGCCGACGCCCTGGTCTGCATCTCCAACTGCGACAAGATCACCCCGGGCATGCTCATGGCCGCGCTGCGCCTGAACATCCCCGTGGTGTTCGTCTCCGGCGGCCCGATGGAGGCCGGCCGCGTGACCCTGAGCGACGGTTCGGTGCGCTCCCTGGACCTGGTGAACGCGATTGCCGACGCCGTGGATGAATCCATCTCCGATGCCGACATCAACCTCATCGAAGAGAACGCCTGCCCCACCTGCGGTTCCTGCTCCGGCATGTTCACTGCAAACTCCATGAACTGCCTTACCGAGGCCATCGGCCTGTCCCTGCCGGGCAACGGCTCCGTGCTCGCCACCCACACCGCCCGGAAGGCGCTGTACGAGAAAGCCGGCGCCACCGTCGTCGAGCTCGTGAAGCGTTACTACGACGGCGACGACGACTCCGTGCTGCCGCGCTCCATCGCTACTGCCAAGGCTTTTGACAACGCCATGGCCCTGGATATCTCCATGGGCGGTTCCACCAACACGATCCTGCACCTGCTGGCCGCTGCCCAGGAAGCGGGGGTGGACTACGGCCTCGCCGAGATGGACGCCAAGTCCCGCCAGGTGCCCTGCCTTGCCAAGGTGGCCCCGAACGTCGCCAAGGACAAGACCTACTACATGGAAGACGTGCACCGCGCCGGCGGCATCCCCGCCCTGCTGGGCGAGCTGAACCGCGGCGGCCTCCTGCACAAGGACGTTCACTCCGTGCATTCCGCCGACCTGGACGGCTGGCTGGACGACTGGGACGTCCGCGGCGGCAAAGCCACCGAGGAAGCCCAGGCTCTGTGGCACGCGGCTCCGGGCGGTGTCCGGTCCTCCACCGCGTTTTCGCAGTCGAACCAGTGGACTTCCCTGGACACCGACGCCGAGGGCGGCTGCATCCGTTCCGTGGAGCACGCCTACTCCAAGGACGGCGGCCTCGCTGTGCTCCGCGGCAACATCGCCGTGGACGGCGCCGTGGTGAAGACCGCAGGTGTGGACGAGTCCATTTGGAAATTCGAAGGCCCGGCCATTGTGGCTGAGTCGCAGGACGAAGCCGTGGAAATGATCCTGAACAAGACCGTCAAGGAAGGCGACGTGGTGGTCATCCGCTACGAAGGCCCACGTGGCGGTCCGGGCATGCAGGAAATGCTCTACCCGACGTCGTTCCTCAAGGGTCGCGGCCTGGGCAAGAAGTGCGCCCTCATCACCGACGGCCGCTTCTCCGGCGGCACCTCCGGTTTGTCGATCGGGCACATATCCCCGGAGGCTGCCTCCGGCGGTGACATCGCCTTGGTTGAGAACGGCGACATCGTCAGCATCGACATCACGCAGCGCTCCCTCGAGTTGAAGGTTTCGGACGAGATCCTCGCAGAGCGCCGCGAGAAACTCCTGGTCAATGGCGGTTACAAGCCCAAGAACCGCGACCGCCAGGTTTCGCCGGCCCTCCGCGCCTACGCCGCCATGGCGCTCTCTGCGGACAAGGGCGCCGTTCGCGACGTCTCGCTGGTGGAGAACCTCTAGCTTCAACCGCGCAGGCACAACGCACGACGACGGCGGGTCACCCCGGTTCCGATAGGAGCCCGGGTGGCCCGCCGCTTTGCGTGTGGGAATCCGGCGCTTAGCGGTACCCGCCCGATACGGGCGGCAACGTCAGGCCTCCGTTGACTGCGGCGTCGAGCTTTTCACGGTCCAATTGCCAAACAACGGTGTCTCCATTCGTGGGACCCGTGAAGGTGAACACCGGCCGGGCATTGTCCTGCAACCAGTCCAGGAGTTCCGGTGCGGAGAAGCCGTAGCCCTCGCTCAGTTGTCTGCCTTGGGTAAGAACGTATTGGGCGTCCTGGTCCCGCAGGGAGAGCAACGACGGCAGGACTTCCCATCCCGCGTGCGGCAGTAAGGCGAATTCGCCGGTGACAGATGTCAGCCCCACTTTCGAGGATGCGTGTAATTCGGCGATCATCCAGTCCCTGGCCCGTACAAGACCGTCGTCAACCAGCGACCGGGCCTGGATTCCCAACGCGAGGCTGAGAAGGACCATGATGGCCGCAGCGGCTGCGACGGCCCACCGGATCCGGGGTCGCCACGCCACGAGCATCACGGCGGCCACGGGCGTCGAAATCAGCGCTGCCAACACCACGCAGTAGCCGAATTGTTCTTCTGCTGCGCCGAAAAAGACAGAGTAGACGCCCATGAGGCCCGTTAACACCGAGAACAACCCGATAGCCCGGCGGGGGGCCAGCGGTGAGGTGGAGATCACGACTCCGGACAGGATGGAAAGCCCCAAAAGCAGGTGACGCACGAATGGCTTTCACCCGCACGGGGCGAAAGATATCCCGCAGTAGAGCCACCCCGCCATGGCGCGTAGCCCTTCTTCGTTGGCCCGGCTAAGCTACTGACACCCGCGCGGGTTCAGCCAAGTGCCCGCCGGGCGGCGCCACAGGAAGAAGCCCCTTTGCTTGAAGCCCCCAGCATCCTGTTCTTCGCGGCAGGCCTCGCGGTCCTGGCTGCGGCGATCCTGCCCAAACTCCTGCTCCGGATGCCGTTGTCCATGCCCATGGTGTTCCTTGGCAGCGGGATCCTTGCCTTTGCGTTGCTTCCGGACCTGCCGGACCCCGATCCGGTCAAGTACGCCGACTTCACGATGCACTTGACCGAGGTGTGCGTCATCATTTCGCTCATGGGCGCCGGCTTGGCATTGGACAGGCCCTTCAAATGGCGGGGATGGTCCACCACCTGGCGATTGCTTGGCATCGTGATGCCGGTGAGCATCGTGGTGATGACCATGCTTGGCCTGTGGGTCCTGGGGTTGGGGCTCGCTGCAGCCCTCCTCCTGGGTGCCGCTATTTCACCGACTGACCCTGTGCTCGCGTCCGAAGTTCAGGTGGGCAAGCCCGCAGACACCGAGACGGACCCGGATGAGGATGAGGTCCGCTTTGCGCTGACGTCCGAGGCCGGGCTCAACGACGGACTGGCCTTCCCGTTTGTCTACCTCGCCATCGCGATCAGCCTGGCGGGTGTGACGCCGGAGGCAATCGGGCAGTGGGCTGCTTTGGATCTCGTGTGGCGCATGACAGCCGGCGTGCTGCTTGGCTTCGTGATAGGGAAGGTCCTCAGCCGTATCTTCTTTTCAGCCCCGGTCCGCAGTTTCCGTTTATCTGAGCATTCAGAGGGTTTCGTTGCGCTGGCTGCGACGTTCCTGGCCTACGGCGCCACCGAGATGATCGAGGGATACGGCTTCGTCGCTGTCTTCGTGTGTGCCCTGACCATCCGCGCCTCTGAGCGTCATCACGCCTACCACCAGGTGCTTCACAGCTATGTGGAGCAGCTTGAGCGTTTGATGACCATCGTGATCCTTGTTCTTCTTGGCGGCGCCATCGCCCGCGGAGTCCTGGACGGTATCGGCTGGGCAGAACTGCTGGTTGCCTTGCTGTTCCTGCTGCTGGTCCGGCCGGTGGCAGGTTGGCTGGGGCTGCTCCGCGGCAAGACGGGACCGCGGGAGCGCCTGGCGATCTCTTACTTCGGCATCCGGGGGATCGGCTCGCTGTTTTACGTGGCCTACGCATTGAGCCACGGAAAGTTCGACGGCGACGAACGCACCTTATGGGCGGTGGTCGCCTTGATTGTTGCCCTGTCCGTGGTGATCCATGGTGCCACGACAGCGCCGCTGATGGACAGGCTGGATAAGTTGCGTGTGACCAAAGCCCGGAAGAAGCACGGCGACGAGAGCAGGGCTCCGCATACTGCCGTCTAGCAGCCCGACGTCCAGTCCGGGGCTCGCTGGAATCATTTTTTCAGATGTATAAGCGCTGTTTTATTCGCTATGCAGATGCACTCCCGGTGGCGAGAATGAAGTAACCGTCATAGTAAAGGGCATCGCGGGTGCTCGCGGACGATGATGCCGCAAGTACGCCGCGCTGAGTTTAGGGAGAACACATGACAACCCAAGAGGTGGAAGTCCTCGTCGTCGGCGCAGGACAGGCCGGGGTGGCGATGAGCGAGCATCTGGGGAACCGGGGCATCAATCACGTGGTCCTTGAGCGCCACCGGATCGCCGAGCGCTGGAGGTCCATGCGGTGGGACTCCTTGGTGGCCAACGGGCCCGCGTGGCACGACCGCTTCCCGGGGCTGGGGTTCAGCAACCTCCAGCCCGGCGAGTTCGCTTCCAAGGAGCAAGTAGCGGACTACTTCGTCGACTACGCCCGGAAGATCGGTGCGCCCATCCGTTGCGGCGTGGACGTGACATCCGTACGAAGGAATGCCGGTGCTCCCGGTTTCCGGGTGGAAACCAGCGTGGGTTCCTACAACGCCCGCTACGTCGTGGCAGCCACAGGGCCGTTCCAGCGGCCGGTGATTCCCGCCGTCGTGCCGGAGACCGCAGCGCTGCTGCAGATGCACTCCAGTTCCTACCGCAACCCGGGCCAACTCCCCGAAGGCGGCGTGCTGGTGGTCGGTGCAGGGTCCTCGGGCGTGCAGATTGCAGCAGAAATCCAGCGTTCCGGCCGGCAGGTCTTCCTGTCCGTGGGTCCGCACGACCGTCCGCCGCGCAGCTACCGCGGGCGGGATTTCTGCTGGTGGCTCGGAGTTCTGGGCATGTGGGACGCATCTACTCCTCCACAAGGCGCAGAGCATGTCACCATCGCCGTCAGCGGAGCCGACGGCGGCCACACCGTTGACTTCCGCGAACTCGCCGCAGAAGGCATCACCCTGGTGGGACGGACCGAAGCGTACGACGGCGGGACCATGCGGTTCGCGGGCGACCTTCGCAAGAACATTGCCAACGGTGATGCCCACTACCTGCAGTTGCTGAACCAGGCTGACGCCTACGTTGAACGCAACGGGCTTGACTTGCCCGAGGAGCCTGAAGCCCGCGTCCTGCGCCCGGACCCGGAAAGCCTCAAAACGCCGATCCTCGAACTGGACCTTGAGACGGCAGGAGTGGCCTCGATCATTTGGGCGACAGGCTTCGTCCAGGACTACAGCTGGTTGCAGGTGGACGCGTTCGACCCCAACGGCAGGCCCAAGCAGCAACGCGGCGTTTCCACGGAACCGGGCATCTACTTCCTTGGCTTGCCGTGGCAATCCCGCCGCGGCTCCAGCTTCATCTGGGGCGTATGGCACGACGCCAAATACGTCGCCGACCAGATCGCCATCCAGCAGGGCTACCTCGCCCACAACGAGCAGGACGCCCTGGTAGGCGCCTGACCGTCACACCAAAGAGGACCATGCCACGGCGGCATGGTCCTCTTTGTTGTCGCCCCGAAAGGCCGTTGCCCCAAAAAAGCTCGACGGCGGCACCCGGGTGAGTGCCGCCGTCGAGCCGTTGGTGGGGAGCCTGGACGACCGGGCTCTGCCCGTGCTCAGCCGAGCCCGGCGAGCCTCTTGGCGGAGAGGGCGTCTTCCATCGCCTGCGGATCTAAGAGCCCGCGTTCGAGCACCAGTTCGGCTATCCCACGTCCGGTGGCCAGCGCTTCCTTGGCCAGCTCCGCGGCAGCTGCGTAGCCAATCAACGGTGCCAGGCCGGTGACCACGCTGATGGATTCGATCATGCGCTGCTGCAGCATCGCGGTGTTGGCAGTGATGCCGTCCACGCAGTGGGTCCTGAGCTGGCGGCAGGCGACAGTCAGCCAGGCTATCGACTCCATCAGGGAATCGACGATCACAGGCTCGAACGCGTTGAGTTGGAGTTGCCCGGCCTCCACGGCCATGGTCACCGTGGCATCGGCGCCGACAACGCGGAACGCCACTTGGTTGACCATCTCGGGGATGACCGGATTGACCTTGCCCGGCATGATGGACGACCCCGCCTGTACCGGCGGCAGGAAGATCTCAGCGAATCCCGTCTGCGGACCGGAGGAGAGGAGCCGGAGGTCGTTGCAGATCTTGGACAGCTTCACTGCCGCCCTCTTCAGCACCCCGGACACCAGCATGAAGACGCCGGTATCGCTGGTGGCCTCTACAAGGTTGCTCGCGGAGGCCAACTGCAGGCCCGTGATGGCGCTAAGCTCACGGATCACGGTTTCCGGATACCCGGCCGGTGCTGTGATCCCTGTTCCGATCGCAGTGGCGCCCAGGTTGGATTCGGCCAGGTGCGGCAGCAGTTCCCGGAGCCGGTGCCCGTCCTCGCGCAACGTCTCCGCAAAGGCGCCGAACTCCTGGCCCAAGGACATGGGTACGGCGTCCTGGAGTTGGGTGCGGCCGACCTTGATGACGCCGGCGAATTCGCTTGCCTTGGTTTCGAATGCCTCGATGAGCTTGCCGTGCTGGTCAAGTAGCCGGGCGAGCTCGAGGTGCAGGGCAATCTTGATCGCCGTGGGGTAGACGTCGTTGGTGGATTGGCTCCGGTTGACGTCGTCGATGGGATGCAGCACGGCGTAGTCGCCTTTGCCGCACCCCATGAGCTCCAAGGCGCGGTTGGCGATGACCTCGTTGGTGTTCATGTTGGTGCTGGTCCCGGCGCCGCCCTGAATCGCATCCACTACGAACTCGTCATCCCATAGGCCGTCCATGACCTCTCGGGACGCCTGCTGTATCGCAGAGGACTTGGCCGGTTCGAGGAGGCCGAGGCTCTCGTTGGCTCTCGCCGCAGCGCACTTGATGGCACCCAATGCCCGGATGAGGGATCGCAGGGTTCCGATGCTTCGTCCGCTAACGGGGAAGTTCTCCACCGCCCGTAGCGTGCTGATGCCCCAATAAGCAGCCCCGGGGACGTCGCGGTCCCCGAGGCTGTCGTGTTCCCGCCGCGAAGCCGCAGCGGCAAAAGAAGTTTGATGTGTCATGGTCCTTTTCCTGAACAGTAAGACAAATTACCCCGCTTACTCCGCATCGACCGCGAAGAAGTCCAAAGCTGTCAGCGCCAACGAGGCGGCGCCGTCGTGGATGGCCTGGTTGGCGGCGTCGCCAACACAGTGGGCAGCGAATTCCGGCTGATGATTGGCCGCAGGGAAGCAGCCCAGTCCTATATAGGGATGGATTGCGGGAACGAGCTGCGAGACGTTGCCCATGTCGGTGGAAGCCCTGTTCATCGTGGCCTGTTCCGGGGGAGCGTTGAAATCCCGGCCAAGCGACTGCGCGTGCTTAACGTACAAATCCAGCGCTCGCTGCTCCGTGCGGAACTCGGAATAGGGCTCCGATTCCGGGGTTATCGACAGCTCACAACCGGAGGCCAGGGCTCCCGCCTCGAAGCAACGCTGCACGCGCTCCTCCAGCTTCCCGAGTTGAGCCAGGGACTCGGCCCGCACGTACCAGCGGCCTTCGGTCTTCTCCGGGATCGCGTTGGGGGCTTCGCCGCCACGGGTCTGGATGCCGTGGACGCGGGTTCCCGGAGGAAGCTGTTGCCTGAGGAGCCCCAAGGCAACTTGGGCCACGATGAACGCGTCATTGGCATTCACGCCTTGCTCCGGGTAGGCGGCGGCGTGGGCCGACTTTCCCGTGTACTCCACATGGTTGTGGGCCACCGCGAAAGGGCGGGCTTCCGCGGAGTCGACCGGGCTCGGATGCGCCATCATGGCCAGGTCCAGCCCCTGGAAGGCACCCTTCTTGAGCAGCTCGATCTTTCCGCCGCCGCCTTCTTCCGCAGGTGTCCCGTATACCTCCACTGTCAGGTCACGCTCGTTCGCGAACGCGGCCAATGCCACGGCAGCACCGCAGGAGATGGCAGTGATGATGTTGTGGCCGCACGCATGCCCCAGCCCGGGAAGGGCGTCGTACTCAGCCATGAGCCCCACCCGACGGGACCCTGAACCGAAAACCGCGCGGATCGCCGTCGGGAATCCCAGATAGCTGCGTTCCACCTCGAAGCCGCGGGCCTCCAGGTAATCGCCGGTCCATCCGGCGGCGCGGTGTTCTTCCCAGCCAAGTTCAGGGTTGGCGTGAAGCGTCTCGGACAACTCAACCAGCGACGCCTGCTGCACGGAAACAGCCTTGAGTACCCGGCTTCGCTGTGCCGCCGGCTTGTGGTCTTCCGTAGGGTCCGCCAGCACCTGGTTCTCAGCGCGCATCGCCGGGTACCCCGTAACCCACGGACGCGGCCGGATCCAGCCCGCGGACCACATAGTCCTCGCGTTGCGGAAGCCAGATATCCAGTACGCGCTGAAGCTCCCCAACGGGATCGTCATGCCAGTCAACGCGCAGGTCGGTGTCCCGCCATCCGTGACCGGACACTACGGATATGCCGGCGGATTTCACGGGGCCGGCCTCGCCACCAGCGTCCTCAGCGGCGCGAAGGGCAGCCATCAACCGCTCTTCGAGTTCCCCGCTGGAAGCCTCGAACGCCTCGCAAAGGGCCTGGGCGACGCCCGGATGAGCGAGCATATTCCCGGCGGCGACACTGGTGAGGCCGTGCCCTTCCCCGAAGACTCCCAGGGTGTGCGCTCCGCTGAAGACGGCAGAGCTTCCACTGGCGTCGAGGACCACCAGTTGGCGGTAGTCCACCGCGGGTGATTCATGAACGACGGCGTCGATCGCCTCCTGCGCGGAATAGCCGGCTTGGAGTCGGTCCAGGAGCGCCGGCCCGAGCCGGGGATCGGTGATGTTTTGCGAGCTGACCGCACCGACGCCGTCGCGAAGATGTGCACAGCGGGCTGCGACGGCGGGGGAGGAGGAGGACACTGCGATGCCAAACCTGCCGTGGCCGTCCGTGGCTGCGATGCTGAAAGTCACTGCTGTCCCTCCGTGGAGAGTACTGCCGTGGCGTCGATCTCCACCAGCCACTCCGGCCGTGCCAGTGCTTGGACCACGATGCCGGTGGATACGGGGTAAACGCCCTTGAGCCAGCGGCCCATGGTGCGGTAGACCGCTTCCCGGTAACGGGGGTCGATGAGGTAGACAGTCACCTTGACGATGTCTTCGAGGCTGCTGCCGGCCTCCTTCAGCAACATGTCGATGTTGGCCATGGCCTTCTCCGTCTGGGCTTCGACGTCGCCGATGCCCACGGATTCCCGCGTCTCCAGGTCCTGCCCGATTTGGCCCCGCAGATAGACCACGCCGTTAGCGACTACGGCTTGGCAGAGATCGTTATCGAGGTTCTGCTCGGGGTACGTGTCTTTGGTGTTGAACGTGCGAATGCGCTGGTGCTTCAAGGTGCGCTGCCTTTCGGTCCTGAGTGGCTGATGGTCGTATCCCTCAGCTTCCAAGGACGCCGTGAATCTGTCCAACAGTTCTTTTAGAACGATTGCATCGTCTTTTCTGATGCAGCTGTGTATTCTCATGGCATGGACGTGACACTGACCCAACTGCGGTACTTCGTGGAGGCTGCCGCGCAGTTGTCCATGACCGGGGCCGCCCTCCGCCTTAACGTCGCGCAATCGGCGGTCTCGGCGGCCATCGCCCAACTCGAACGCCATGTGGGCACACAGTTCTTCATCAGGCAGCGCTCCAAGGGGCTGGTGCTCACTCCTGCCGGTGAGCTTTTTGTCCGCGATGCACAAGCAATCCTGGCGCAGGTTGAAGAGAGCATCGACCATGCCCGCGGGGAGCACCAGAGTGTCGCCGGGCGCATCCGGATAGCGTGCTTCAGCACCCTTGCACCCTTCCTGCTCCCGGGTGTGCTGACAAAGCTCCGGGAGGATCATCCCGCGCTTGAGATCGAGGTCATCGAGACGGATACCTCCGGCTGCATCAGTGCCTTGCTGACGGGGCAGGCCGACCTTGCGTTGTGCTACGACCTTGACCTCCCGGACGCGCTCGCCCGTTCAGTGGTGGACACAGTCCGGCCCTACGTGGCGCTTCCGCCGGACCACAAGCTCGCCCGTTCCAAAGCGGTTCCGTTGTCCGCGTTGAGCAAGGAGTCGTTCGTGCTGCTCGACCTTCCACACACGCGGGACCTCATGCTCTCCATTGCCCGCTTGGGTGGCCGCGAGGCGGACGTGAAATTCCGCTCAGCGAGCTACGAGACGGTCCGCACGTTCGTGGCTCGTGGACTGGGGTACTCCATCCTCCATCAGCGCCCCCAGCATCAGCTCACCTACGACGGCGGGATGCTGGCAACCGTGGAAATCCGCGACGACGTGCCGGAACTGAAGACAGTCCTGGCGCATCTGAAGTCCCATCGCCCCACGGCCAGGGTGCGTGCGGTAGCGCAAGCGGTCCGGCAGCAAATCGTTGCGGCGAGGAAGTGAACCACCTGCGCGAATCCCTCATCGTCCAACGGACAATTCACCGTGGAATGCGATGGTGAATTGTCCGTTGGGAGGTGTCACTCTCGCAGGGCCTCAGCGAGCCTCGCCAGCGCCCGCTCCACGAGATGCCGTTGTCTGGACCCCGTGACGGCGTCCGGGTCCAGCATCGACGTGACATGCAGGCCCATCATGACGTTCAGCAGCTCATCGGCCACCGCATCCGGATCCGCCAAAGGTGCGCATTCGCCGTCGTGCTCCGCTTGGGTGAGGAAGTCCATCATGAGTCCGCGCCAGTGCAGCAGGGCATCCCGCCCGACCGCGCGCAGCGCGTCCTCCGTCTGCGCCCGCTGCCAGAAGGACACCGCAACGCGGGCTTCGACCACGGTGAGTGGGTCGGCCGGGATGATCTCCAGGCAGAGGCTGCGCAATGCTGAGAGCCCACGGCGGCCGGACGTACCCGCAGCGATACGTTCGTTGGTGCGCTCGCAGATCAGTTCGTAGGACGCCAGCAGCAAAGCGTCCTTGTTGGGAAAATAGTGCGCCAACACGCCGGGGGCTGCGTAGCCGCATTCCCTCGCGATGTCCCGCATGCTGGCGTTCTCAATGCCTTGGTCCGCGATCAACCGCCACGTGGTCTCGATGATGGAACGGCGCCGTTCCTGGTGATCGACCAAGCGGGGCATGCTGTTCCTTCTTTCGCGGGTTCATTTGCCGGGACCGTGAGCACCCTACCATCGCGGGGACGGCGCTGCGCGTCCCCGCGATGGCAGGGCTTCGCGATACGGCCTTGCCTAGTGTCCGCAGTGGTCCGCGGACGAAGAACCCGACGGCACATTCAGTGTGGGATTCTCGTCGAAGAAACCGTGCGGCTTGAGGGTGAAGCCCGTGGTGTCCACCGGCATGATCGGCCAGTCCTCGGGCCGCGGGAAGTGGGTCAGCCCGAAGGAGTGCCACACCACCAGGTCCTGGCCGTCAATGTCGCGGTCCTGGGCAACGTAAGCCGGAAGCCCTGCGCCTCCCGGGTGTTGGTTGACGAAGTCTCCCGCCGCGTACATTTCGTTCTCGTCGTGCCGGGTGACCCAGAGGTGGTGCCTGGCGAATGCCGCGCGCGAAGCAATGGAGGAGTCGTCCGCCATGGCCAACGTGGGGTTGCCCTCCGGGTAGAGGGTGTAGCCCACGGGGTGCCCGAGCTGGTTCAGGGACTCCGGATTGCTGATGTGCCAGACTCTGCCCTTGGCTCCATCGGCATCGCGTACGGCCTCGGATTCACGGGCCAGGAGGGTGCGCTTTTGGGTGAAGGCGTTGCCATGGGGGTTTCCGGGGCCCTTGGGGAGCCGGACGAGGTCCAGTTCTTCCACACGGTTGGTGTCGCCGTCGATCATCATGTCCAACCGGGCGCTGAAAAGGTGCTGGTGGTAGGGAGCCCCCAGGCCTGGCGCAATCTCTGAAGCGTACGCATAGGAAGTATCCGGGAGTGCTGCCGTGAACACGATGCCCGTGGCCTTGGCCTCAAACTCGATGGTGCCGTCCAGGTACAGGTACCAGTAGAAGCCGTAGTCGTAGTTACCCACGGTAGTGAAGAAGGAGACCACCAGGCGGCGGTTGCGCCGGACTTCGTTGGACCCGGCCCATTCGTCGGTGTGCTTCCACAGAATTCCCGCGTCTTCCTCGTGGATGCAGATGCCGTTGTGGATGGTGCGGGGGTTGCCGAAGTCGTCGGCCACCACGGGGGACAGGTAGGTGATGTCGCCCAGGCAGTCGCAGCCGAATTTGAGCGAGTTCGCGTCCCTGCCCACGAGGTACTCGCCGGAATCGAAGTAGTTCTGCCAGCTCCGGTACGGCGACGGATCCCCGTAGGGGACCACCATCTCGGAGATGGATGCGCGGTGGACGATCGGGCGACGGCGGCCTTGGTGTGTGTGGTGGAGCTGGTGCAGGACCAGTCCTTCACGTGCATCGAAGCCAACGCGCAGGTCCCAGCCTGCCCAGGTCAAGTGGTTTCCCTTGAGGGTGAAGCTTGGCCCCTCGGGTTGCGTGATCTCGATCGGCTTGAGATCCGTGCGGAGCTCACCGTGGATTGCCGGGTCGGTGTAGTTTCCGTTGACGCTCGGAACGGCCACGGGGCCGTCGTCGATCAAGTGGTCCACCCGCTTGTTTTCGACGTCAACAAAAGCCACAAGGCCGTCGATCGGGTGCGCCCATGGGTGGTCGGCGGGGTGGTCCTGGCGGAAACCGAGGCCGCGGAGCAGGCGCTTGCCTTCTTCGTTCTCGTACTCGAACACGCCTGCGGACAGCGGTGCGACGCGCACCTGGGCCGGCGTAAGTCCCCGGCTTTCCAGCGCGGCTTGCCACTGCGGGTCTCCGGCCAGGATGTCCTCGATGATCCCGAACTCTTCCAGGAGTACGGGCAGTTGGCCGTCGACGGCGGGATCCAGCTCGCGCTGTTCCGTTACCTGCCCTGTGGTCAAGGACAAGCGGACATCGAGTGACCGGGACAGGGCTGCATCCCAGAGCATTGCCCGGACCTCGCGGGCGACGGGCAGGGCATCGTGGCGGTTGTCCGCTTCGGCTTCCTGAAGGGCCGTCTTTGACGGTTCCACCAGGCCCAGGTAGGCGAAGCGTGTGGTCTCAGTGACGAGACCGGCATCAGCCAGAATCCTGCGCGCCTGCTCGATTTCCCCTGCTTTTAGCTGTTCCAGCGGGTGGGCCTTGGCGTGATCCTGCTGCCCGGATGGGTGCGCTGCCTGGTGGTGTGATCCCCTGCAAGGTGCGTCCTGCGGCTTTGTTCCGGGGGACTCCGGGGCGGGGGCTGTGGGGGTGGTTTGAAGGGTCATAGCTCTTCCTGAAGTCGATTTTTGATGGTACAACTGTTCAACCAACGCTTTGATGTTACTCACCTCACAAGCTCGACGTAAAGCCCCAAGGAGAATCATGAACCAGCCCACCCGCCACAGCCCGGGGAATCCTTGGCGTCTCCGGGCTGTGGCAGACGCTGGCCCAGCGATCCCCGCGGTCATGGTCGGAGCGGCCGCTGCCGGAAGCACTGCGGCGCACCTTGCTGCGGCCATGACAGGGCCAGGGGCGATGGCGTGGTTGATGGCCGTCATGGGTGCCGCCTGCCTGGCGTGCGCCGTCCCCATGGCTGCAGGGCGCTGGTGCGCCGGGCGGGCAGCGGGACACTTGTTGGCAATGAGCGCAGCCATGATCCTGGTCCATCTCACCCTGCTGCTCGGTCCCGCCGCTGGTAACCACACCCTCGAAAGCCACCATGACTTCGTCGGTGCCGGCGCCGCCGGCAGTCCGGGCGCAAGCACCGCTGCGTCCACGGGTCACGACTCCGCCATGCTCGCCCTCATTGCCGTAGAACTCCTCTGCCTCATGGCCGCGTCAGCGGCGCTTCGCCTCAGCCGCGGCAAGCCGCCCGGAACCCTAGCCGCGGCTGCCCGTGCCGCCGTCGTGCGCTGAGCGTCGCCACATATCAGCGAGCCCTAAAGCCAAGTGCGCTGAACTCCACACCTGAAACTCCACACGAACCAAACCGCAACCCCAGGAGCCACTATGAACACCACTTCCACGTCTCTTTCCGTCGACTGGCAGGGCCGGGCCGATGCCCTGTTGATTGACGGACGGGCCTTCATCGAGGGGCGTCGAACGTCCGCGCATGAACAACTCACGCGTCCGACCGTCAGCCCCATCGATGGCCGCGTGCTGACTGCGCTGTCAGCGTGCGGGCCGTCCGACGTCGATACCGCCGTTGCCGCTGCGCGGAGCGCCTTCCCGGCCTGGTCCCGTCTCGGTGCCGAAAAGCGGAAGGGCGTGCTCCTGGCGTTGGCTGCCCTCATGGAACGGCATGCCGATGAATTGGCGCTGCTGGAAACCCTGGACAGCGGCAAGCCAATCCTGCAAACCACCACCGTGGACGTACCCGGAGCCATTTCCACGCTGCGCTGGTATGCGGAAGCGGCCGACAAACAAAGCGGCGAACTGCCTGCTGTCCCGCCCGGTGCAACAGCGCTGGTCACCCGCGAACCCCTGGGCGTCGTTGCCGCAATCGTGCCGTGGAACTTCCCCCTGGAGATCGCCGTCTGGAAACTGGCACCTGCGCTCGCCGCCGGTAACACGTTGGTACTCAAGCCCGCCGAACAGACCTCATTGAGCATTTTGAGGCTTGCCGAGTTGGCAGTTGAAGCGGGGCTTCCTGATGGCGTGCTCAACATCGTTACTGGAACCGGGCGGGAGGTGGGCGCCGCCTTGGCGCGACACATGGACGTGGATGCGTTGGCATTCACCGGCTCCACGGCCGTTTCCCGGACCCTGCTGGAAGCCTCGGGGCGCAGCAACCTCAAGCGCCTCAGCCTTGAGGCCGGCGGCAAGAGTTCCAACATTGTTTTTGCGGACACTGCGGACCTGCCCACGGCGGCGGCCAAGGCCGCCTTCGGGGCTTTCTATAACCAGGGCCAGGTGTGTTCGGCCAACTCGCGGATCCTCGTCCAGCGCGCGGTTCATGACGAGTTCGCCGGGTTGCTGGCTGAAGCTGCCGCGGACTACCGGCCTGCCGATCCTCTGGCGGGTTTGGGCGGCAATGGTGCGTTGATCAGCCGGGCGCACACTGACGACGTCGAACGCTGGATCGTGCGTGGACGCGCCGAAGGGGAGGTACTTTTCGGTGGTGACCGGCGGGAAATCCGGGGCTCCGATGCCTATCTGGAGCCAACGCTGCTCGGCGGCCTCGGGGCCGGTCACGACGTCCACCGGGAGGAGATCTTCGGGCCCGTCGCGGTCCTGCAGGCTTTCGACACAGAGGACGAAGCGGTGTTCCTTGCCAACAATACGGACTACGGCCTGGCAGCGTCCGTGTGGACCTCGGACCTGTCGCGGGCACACCGGGTAGCGGGCGACTTGCTGGCCGGAACAGTATCCGTGAACACCGTGGATGCCTTGGGGAACACCACGCCCTTCGGGGGTTTCAAGCAGTCCGGGTTCGGCCGCGATTTGTCATTGCACGCTTTCGACAACTACACGGCGCCGAAGACCACGTGGATCCAGTTCGGCTGAGCCGGTGCATCAAAAAATCCGTTGAAGCACATCAGGATTCCCTACTTTACGTGATGCAGTTCACAAGCCTACGCTGAGCCTGACAGCAGACCGGGTCCACGACCCGATGGAATGTGGGGAATTCCACCAGCCTGCCGGCATCTTCAACCGTCATAAGGACACCTCAATGAAACCGATGCTCCGCTCCCGCATCTTCGAAATCGAACAAGAGTCCATCGCTCCGATCCCCGCCGAGGCGCGGCATGGGCGGTCCCGGGAACTCTTCACCATCTGGTTCGGCATGAACATGACTCCCCTCACGGTGGTCACCGGCGCCACTGCCACCACGCTCCTGGGCCTTCCCATGGTCAGCTCAATCATCGCGATCCTCATCGGACACGCCGTCGGCGGCATTGGGATGGCTTTGCATGCAGCCCAGGGTCCGCAGCTCGGCGTCCCCCAGATGCTCCAGGCCCGTGGGCAATTCGGCTCCCGGGGTGCCAGTCTGATTGTCCTCGTGGCGATCCTGATGTTCGTGGGGTACTTCTCCTCCAACCTGATTGTTTCGTCCGATTCCATTACTGCGCTGTTGCCGGACGCAAGCGGAACGGCCATGATCATCGGCTGCGCAGTCCTCAGCTTTGTTATCGCGGCCTTCGGCTACAACCTGGTCCGCAAGGTGACAGCCATTGGCGCGTACGTGGTGGGGGCGCTGGTTCTGGTGTCCTTCGTCGCGCTCCTTGCCACGGGTGACTTTTGGGCACAGTTGAACCATGGGGAGTTCACTTGGACCGGCTTCCTGGCGATGGTGGCCATCGGCATTGTTTGGCAGTTGACCTACGCGCCTTACGTTTCGGACTACTCCCGCTACATGCCCGCAAAGTCGGGGACAAAGGGAGCGTTTTGGGGAACGTACCTGGGCTGCGTGCTTTCCAGTGCACTGCTGATGGTGCTTGGCGCAGGAGTCGGAACTGCCGTGGCCGGAGTGGACACTATGACCGGCCTCCACGGGATCCTCGGGCCCGGGCTTGGTGCCGCCGTCCTCGTGGGGTTCGCGTTGGTGGCAGCTGCCGGAAATTCCGTGAACGCCTACTGCAGCGCCCTCTGCGCACTGACCCTGGTGGAAACGTTCTTCAGCGGCTGGCGGCCCGCAGTCAAGGCGCGTTTGGTGACGTCAGTGGTGCTGCACGTGCTGGGCGTGACCCTGGCCTTGGCCGCAGCTACCAGCTTCGCGTCCTCCTACTTCAGCTTCCTGAGCGTGCTCCTCTACGTGTTGATCCCGTGGTCCGCCGTGAATTTGGTGGATTACTACGTGATCCGGCACGGTTCCTACGCCGTGGACGAGTTCTACGCGGCGGACGGCGGGCGCTATGGTCGCTGGAACGCCGGTTCCTTGATCGTCTTCGCCATCGGCGTCCTTGCCCAGATCCCCTTCATGGCCACCCCCTTCTATACGGGTGCAGCGGCTGAGGCCATGGGCGGGATCGACATCGCCTGGCTTGTGGGTCTCGGGGTCAGCTCGCTCATCTACATCGTGATCGCCAAAGCCGCTCCGGCGCTTGTGCGGCTCAACACCGGATCCGCCGAACCCCATTTCCTTGGAAAGTGATGACATGACCCACGCAGACTGGATTTTTCACGGCGGGCCCGTCCACACGATGGATCCCGCCCAGCCCCTCAGCGATGCGGTGGCCGTAGCCGGAGGCAGGATAGTGGCTGTCGGAGCCGATGCTGCACAGTGGAGGGGCCCGGCCACCGAGCATGTAGACCTCGATGGTAAAGCCTTGCTTCCAGGTTTTCAGGATGCCCACGTCCACCCCGTCGCCGGTAGGTTGCAGATGCTCGGCTGTGACCTCTCAGGCGTCCATTCGCTGGACGAGTACCGCTCGGTGATTGGCGACTTTGCCAGGGCCAACCCGGCTGCGGACTGGATAGCAGGCGCGGGTTGGTACGGTGACGTTTTCGACGGCGGATTCCCGCACCGCTCGCTGCTGGATGAACTGGTTCCGGACCGCCCGGTCTTCCTGATCAGCCATGACGGGCACGGTGCTTGGGTAAATTCCCGGGCGCTGGACCTCGCCGGAATCACGGATAACACTCCCAACCCGGACGGTGGCATCATTACCCGGGATGGTGCGGGGAAAGCCACCGGAATGCTCATAGAGCACGCTGCAGACCTGGTCTCCTCGCTGATTCCTGAACCTGACGAACGGCACATCCGCCGAGCCCTTCTGACCGCCCAGACCTACCTGCATTCCCTCGGCGTGACCGCGTGGCAGGACGCAGCTGTGGGCCAGGCCCTTGGAATGCCTGATTCCTTCGAGCACTACCTCGCCCTGGAATCAGAGGGGTTGCTGACGGCCGCAGTGACCGGCGCCCTCTGGTGGCAGAGGGACCGTGGCCTTGAACAGATCGAGCTGTTCAAGGCCCGCAGGGAGCGGGCGCAGGGTCGCTTCCGGGCCACGGCGGTCAAGGTCATGGTGGACGGTGTCTGCGAAAACCTCACGGCCGCGCTGACAAGGCCGTACCAGGGGCATCCCCATGAGCTGGGAATGTCGCTGATCTCCCCGGAGGAGCTCGCCCGGATCACTCGAGCGGTGGATGCCGAGGGTTTCGACCTTCACCTGCATGCCGTGGGTGACCAAGCCGTGCGCGACTGCATCGCCGCGCTGCAGTTGCCGGAACGCGAGGGATGGGACCCGCGCCATCAGATCGCGCACCTGGACCTCGTGGACCCGGCCGACGTCTCCCGGTTTGCCGACACCGGAGCAATCGCCAACATCCAACCCCTCTGGGCGCGCCTGGATCCGGTGCTGGTGGAGACCAAGCTGCCGTACCTGGACGAAGCCCACCAGCAAGTGCACTTTGCCTTCGAAACTTTGCGCCGCGCCGGCGTCGAACTTGCCATCGGCAGTGACTGGCCCGTCTCCAGCCCGGACCCGATGTGGGGCATTCACACCGCTGTGAACCGCACCGCGCCATCGGGCGACCCCCACGCCCGCGACCGCCGCTCACAATCCGAGCCGCTGCTGCCCGCGGAGGCGATCACCCTAGGTGCTGCCCTCGCCGCCCAGACCACCGGGGCCGCGCGCGCCAACCGGCTCGACGGCGGACGTGGTGCCATCCGCGTGGGCATGGCGGCCGACCTGGTGGTGCTCAACGCGGACCCGTTTGCCGTCGAAGCCACAGCCCTGGGGGACATCAGCGTCGAGTCCACCTTCGCCGACGGCAAGCCTGTCTACAGCCGCGCCCACAACGTCGCACTTCCCACCGTTCTTGCTCAATAGCAGACTTAAGCCGTAGCAAAGGATCGATCATGGATCAGCCAGTAGCCCCAACGCGCCCATCCCAAGCCCAATCAGCCCAAACTCAATTAGCGCAGGAGCAAAGCAAGCATCTGCAGAAATCCCTCGGCCGCTTCGACATCCTGTTGTTGGTGGTTGCCGCCGTCATCTCGGTGGAGGTCCTGGGGCAGGTTTCGGGCTTCGGCGGGGAGACCTTTACCTGGACCCTCATCCTCGCCGTTACTTTCATGGTGCCTTACGGGCTCATTTTCGCAGAGACCGGCGGCGCCTTCACCGAAGAGGGCGGCGTCTACGTCTGGACGAAGATGGCGTTTGGCCGCGTGGTTGCTGCCATCACGTCCCTCTTCACCTGGGTGACACAGCCCGTCTGGGTTGGCGGTGCCATGGCATTCGTGGCCGTGGAAACCTGGTCCGAATACGTGGGCCATGTGGAAGCCGGCAGCGTGGGCGACTACATTTTCAAGCTGCTGTTCATTTGGATCACCGTGACCTCAGCCATTGTCAGCCTGAAGCACGGAAAATGGTTGCCCTCGCTTGGGGCCATCCTCAAAGTGGTGTTCCTGACCTTCTTTATCATCGTCACACTGGTCTACGGATTGCAGCACGGCTTCAACGGATTGGACCTCGGCTTCTTCTCGCCCACTCTGGCAGGCTTCCTCGGAGTTACTCCGCTGCTGCTCTTCTCGTTCCTCGGCTTCGAATCCGGAAACAGTGCGGCGGGCGAGATGAAGAACCCGGCGAAGGACGTTCCCATTTCCGTGGCCCGTTCCTCGATGATTGCGGCCGCAAGCTACCTCCTCCCGGTTTTGGCGATCCTGTTGGTGGTCCCGCTCGACCAGATCACCGGCATTGGCGGGTTGTTCGGCGCCGTCGCCACCGTGTACACGGTGTTCGGACCCGCGGCCGAGGCCATGCTGGCCGTGTCAGCCATTGTGTTCTGCTTTGTCTTGGTTTCCCAAGGCGCTGCGTGGATGATCATCAGCGACCGCATGCAGGCCATGGCGGCAGCCGACGGTTCCTTCTTCGGCGGCTTCTTTGGACGCTTCCATCCGAAGCTGGGCACGCCGATCCGCGTCAACACGCTCTCCGGCATTGTGGCCACGCTCTTCATGCTCGCGGCAATGCAGCTCAGCGGCACCAGCAGTGCACTGTTCGGCGTGGTCCTCTCCATCGCCATCTCCACGTTCCTGCTGAGCTACCTCTTCGCCATCCCGGCTGCGGTCAGGCTACGGAGCAAGTACCCGAGTGTTGAGCGGCCGTTCAAGGTCCCGGTTTCCGATGCCGGCTTCCGCATCCTCGGCGTCATTTGCTTCGTGTGGATCCTCATCGGCTCATGGGTAGCCATCTTCCCGGGCACCCTGGATGTGTTGTTCGGCCTTGAGTACGACTTCGAAGCAACCTGGGGCGTCTCCCAGTTCACATTCGAAGCCTTCGCGCTGGGTACGCTCGGCTGCATTCTTGCCCTGGGCCTTGTTGGCTATGCGCGCGGCAAGAAGGTCCGCGACGTCGTGGCGCCCGTGAACGCGACGGCTGAACTGATCAACGACTAACGCTACGGAAAGCACGACGGCGGCAGGTCGCCCGGGTTCCGATGGAGCCTTGGGCGACCTGCGCTTTCTTTGTTGACAACCGCCGGAGGTAGGCGTTTCCTGACTCTTGAAAGCTGCTGTTCGGAACTGCAGCCACTCCGGGTTACTTCAGCCGGAGCCTTTGAAGGAACGCGCCATGAAGAAGACCATCGCAAAGATTCAAACCACTGCTGTCGGGGTGGCCCTCCTGTTGGCCTTGAGCGCCTGTAGCGGACCTGCGACCGGCGGTCAGGCCACAGACATCCCGAAGACACAAAACACCGCTGACATCTCAGAGGGCGTCCAGCCCGACCAGGCTGCGGTGGACCTGTTGCCGCAGTCCTACAAGGACAAAGGTGAACTGATTGTTGCCATGGACCTGCACAGTCCGCCCACAACGTTCCTTGCCGAGGACAACGTCACTCCGATCGGCGTTAACCCGGACATCGCCCGCCTTGTTGCGAGGAAGTTGGGGCTGAAACTCAAATTCGAAAACACCGCATTTGACACGATCATCCCTGGCATTGACGGTGGCCGCTATGACTTCACCGCCACCACCATGGCCGCCACTCCCGAGAGGCTCAAGGTCCTCGATATGATCGATTACCTCAAGGGCGGCTCGTCCGTGGCCGTTGCCGCGGGCAATCCGCTCAAGCTGAGCAACGACACGCTGTGCGGTAGGAATATTGCCGTAACCCAGGGTTCCACCCAGCAGTTGAGACACCTGCCGAACGTGTCCGAGTGGACGTGCACATCCCAAGGCAAACCCGCCATCAACGGTGTGACCCTTCCAAATGTGCAGGACGCTCTCACGCAGTTGGCGTCGAAAAGGGTCGACGGTGTCTTTTATGACGCCGGTGCATTGGCTTGGGCGCAGATCCAGCAGCCCAACGCCTTCACTGTTTTGGAACCACGGGTAGACACCCGCACGAACACCACTGTCGCCATCGGCCTGAAGAAGGGCTCTGCCTTGACGCCGGCTTTGCAGAAGGCCATTCAGTCGGTCCTTGACGGCCCTGAGTACAAGAAGTCGCTCGAATACTGGGGGTTGGGGGAATCAGCCATTACCGAGGCGAAGATCCGCGAGTAGCAGGGAGTGAACATGTCAGGCAGCAATCCCGACCCCTACGAGGACAAGATCACGGGCCTGGAGCCCGGCGGGGGAGTGCCTCCGGGGGAAACTCCTCCGGGCGAAGCTTCCACCGCCGGGCCGCAGGGGCACGACGAAGGCGGCCCGAGGAAAGGCACCCAGGTTCTCTGGATGGCGATCATCGCAGTCTTCGTCCTGCTGTCCTTGCTGTTCTTCGTTGGCTACATCGTGGGCTTCTTTGACTAGGACCACGACGGGCGAGCGACGTAGTTACAACACGTCAATGAACACCGGGTTCGCGTAGAACCACGTGTCGGCCCATGGATCGGCGTCGCCCAGGTTGTTGCCGTGGCGGATCGGGCCTGCCGGGTCCACGGACGCACCGTAGTAGCCTGCCCCGTGACGGTTGCCGTCGCTGCCGCGGAGCCGGAAGTAGCAGGATTCCTGGACGTCCTTGATGACGTGTTTTACCGTGAACGTTCCGGTCCGGCCCGACACGTCAATCTGCTCCCACACCTTCGTTTCGGGCGCGCGCAGGGCATCGCGATCAGCAGCCGCTCCGGTGACCGGGCCGCCGATGACGTCCACGTGTGCCAGCTTGGGGAGGATGCCCGCGAAGTTGCGGTAGCCCGTCGTCGTAATGCTGATGGAAATTTCGACGTCGGCGCCTCGCCTGACGCTGAGTCGCGAACCCAAGGTGACGCCGTTACGGCCGTTGCCGTCGCCGCGCTGCTCGCGGACACGCACCTCCAAGCCCTGTAGCAGGTGTCCGTGGTCAACCCACATACGGCCGTTTCGCATAGCTTCGAGCACGCCGGTGTATGAGTGTTCCGTGACGCCCGTGTGCAGGCGGCTGAACTGCCCCGGCCAGTAGTCGCTGCCGCCTTGGAGTTCGCCGGTGTTGAACGGGTCGGGGCGCTTGCCGGTGACGGACCAGCGGTCGAACTCGTTGGGCAGGCTGAGGTAGGGCTCCTCAGCAGGGTAAGGGCCGGTCTTCCACGTGTCTTTGACCGTCAGGTGGTTGTCGGAGTTGGACGTGATCCAGAACGGCAATCCCTCAGCCAGCATGGAATCCCATACCCCGCCCACCGTGGCCGTGGCCCAGTCGAAGCCGCCGTAGGGGCGGAACGCGTCGGCAGGGTAGCCGGGGAAGCTGTACTGGGTGGGGTTGTTGGTGTATTCGCCGCGCTGATCGCCGGCCCGCGCAAAGGTGCTGACGCCCGAGCCCTGTGCCCCCGGCGCGCCTTCCATGCCGATCATGATCTCGCGGGCGGCATCGCGCCAGGCCCGGAGTTCATGGGGTGAATCAATGCCAAGGCGCATCGGATGGTTGGCGAGGGCCACGACGTCGTCGATGTAGCCGGTGTTCCGCTGCTGGGCGAGCCAGGCAATGGCTTCCACTGCCTTGCGCTCGAAGGTCTCAACCTGGGCTGTTCCGGGCGTCGGCTTTTCCCACTGGTTCAGCTTCCCATCCCACACGAGTTCAAAGGTCCGCAGGAGGTTCACTTCATTGGGCCCGGGGGCCACGAGCACGGTTGCGTGTTCTGCGCCCGGGATGTACCACTCAAGCCCTTGGAAAATCAGGAGATCCGGGCGCGCGGCGCGCTGCGCCTGGATCTCCTTGTTCGAGTTCACGGCACCGCCGTTGTTGGCGTGGCCGAAGTTGCTGTGTTCCGTCAGCGCGAGCCAATCCACCCCGTAGGAACGGGCCGCGTCCAGTTGCTGCTTGATCAGGTACTTCGCATCATGGCTGTACTGGGTGTGAACGTGGTGGTCCCCAACGAGCCATGAGAGTTGCGGGTCGTTGCCACCCGGGTTGGCCACTGCGGGCCGCGCCATTGCTGCTGAAGTTGCTGTGCCTGCGGCGAGGATGCCGGCTGACTGCAGGATGCGTCGCCGACTCAAACCCATGGTCTTCAGCTCAGCGTCAGCCAGCTTCACGCTTTGGCTGTGGGTGCTCGTGGTGTCTTCTCCGGTGCACATGGCGCCTCCCTTTATAGATATCGATCCCCCAGCCGGACCACCGTAGGGAAGCGGAATGGCAGGGAGGTTAACCGTGCGGGAACGATTGGGTGAGGCGGCACGTCGCCCGGGGTTCCGGCCTGGAACCATCGAGCAGAATCGGAGAAGCCCTGCGCAGCGGCGGCGTCCTATCGTTGGAGCATCCGCAAAATATCCAGCAGCGAGAGGGGCCTGCCATGGCTGAAACTGAAACCACCGCTAAGACCAAGTCCTACGACGGATTCACGGATGATGAACGCGCTGCGATGAAGGAACGGGCCCAGGAGCTGAAGAAAACCAGCCGCAAGAAGACCTCCAAGGCGGACGGCGAGGCCGACGTTCTCGCCAAAATCGCCGAAATGCCCGACGCTGACCGCGCCATGGCCGAGCGCATCCACGCAATCGTGAAGGAATACGCGCCGGAACTCGCTCCGAAAACCTGGTACGGCATGCCCGCCTACGCCCGGAACGGCAAGAACATCCTCTTCTTCCAGAGTTCGCACAAGTTCAAGGCCCGGTACGCCACGCTCGGTTTCGAAGAGAACGCGAACCTCGACGACGGCACCATGTGGCCTACGTCCTTCGCCCTCACGGAACTCACGCCCGAGGCCGAGGCGCGGATTATCCACCTCCTGAAGAAGGCAATCGCCTGACTTCCTGGAACGTTCGACGGCGGTGCGTTGCCTACGCGAGGCAACGCACCGCCGTCGGGCTTCAAGTTCTAGGTGGGCTGGCTGTTGGGCGGCGGCAGGTCCGGATTCATGGGCTCGAGGTCCGGATCCTCGGCTGTCCACACCTGGACAATGGCCCACGCGACTGCTGCCAGCGGTACTGCTAGAACCGCGCCGATGATTCCGGCGAGGATGGTTCCGGCCGTCAACGCCATCAAGATCACAAGGGCGTGCAATTGCAGGGACTTGCCCATGACGATCGGTTGGAGGAGGTCGCCCTCCAGTTGATTCACGGCGATCACGACGGCCACCACAATCAAGGCCACGATGGGCCCGTTGGCCACCAAGGCGACCAAGGCCGCCAATACACCGGCAACTGTTGCGCCAACAAGCGGAATGAAGGCGCCGATGAAGACGATGATGGCCAAGGGAATGGCGAGCGGAACCTGCAGAATGAGGAGGACAGCGCCAATGGCCACTGTGTCCACCAGCGCAACGACGGCTGTGCCGCGGACGTAGCCGCCCAGTACTTCCATGGTCCGCTTGCCGACGCGGCGGAGCTTCTGTTCCCGGGGGCCTTTGAACGGCCGGAGGAAGAAATCCCAGATTTTCGCGCCGTCCTTGAGGAAAAAGAAGAGGATGACGATCATCAGGCTGGCTCCGGCCAGGAACTCAGCCACCACGGAAAGGCCTGTCACCGCGCCCGAGCGCACCTGGCTGCTCTGGGCGAACTCCACCACCGAAGCCCTGGCTTGGTCGAGTTGTTCACGGTCCAGGGGGAAGGGACCGGTGAGCAGGAAGTTCTCAAGCTCGTCCAGGCCTGCTGCTGCCTGGCCGATGAGCTCGTCCCATTGGCTGCGCACCGACACGACGATGATGGTGATGACACCGGCCAGTAGGACGAGCAGGGCAAGGAAGGCCACGCCGGTGGCGAGCCCGCCGCGCCAGCCGCGCCGGCGCAGCATATTCACGAAAGGCCCGATCGCCGCGGCGAGAATCAAGGCAATAAGGACCGGAATCACGAGTAGCCGGATCTGCAGCAGCGCATAGATAACCACAACCGCCACCGTGAGGATCAGAAGGACCTGGGCCGAGCGGATCGCGGTCCGGCCCAGGGAGTCGGCCCAGATGTTGCCTTTGTATTTGTATTGCCTGCGTAGGCCTACTGCCGTTGTGTCTTCACGTGGCGCCATGTCAAGCTCCTGTTCGTTCGCATCGGACAGCCGAGGTGATCAAACATAAGCCTACTGACTATTTCCTTTGGCGGCAGGAACCGCTCAGCGGCGGGGACCGTTCAGCGGCGGGGGTCGGAGCTAGCTGGGCGGTTGATCGGGATTGTGCGTGGGATCCGGGTGCGGCGGCGGAACCGGCCCGGGATCGGGAACCGGTAATGGTCCGGGCGTCGGATTGGGGTCCGGGATGGGGCTGGGCGGAAAAGGCGTCGTCGGATCGGGCGGCGGCTGCACCGGGCCTGGCTCCGGCGGGAAGGGCTCAGGTTCGTGAGTTGGAGGAAGCGTCATGATCTCTCCTTTTGTCCACTGGTTTGGTGGTAACTCGGACGTCGTGGTTTCAGCCTAACGACTATCGCCAAGCAGTAAAGGGGCTCAGTCGGATGGGTTACTCATCACGGTGGTGGGCTACAACCCGGACCGTTTCCATCGCGGGGTCGGCAGGATCCGGGAGGACCATGCCGGCTTCCGCGCCGCTGCGCAGGTACTTCAGGACCGCTGCGTTGATCTTCTCCCCGGGCAGGATGGCAGGCACTCCAGGCGGGTAGGGCGTGATCTGCTCCGCGGCAATTCGGCCCGCAGCCTCCGCGATGGGGACGTTTTCCACCGGACCGAAAAACGCATCGCGGGGAAGCATGACGGTTTCCATCTCCAGATCCTCGGGCGTCGGCAGGTGGACCGGCTTGGGCGCCGGCATGTCCGGGGCGGCCTCCACCAGTTGGCGAAGGCTTGCGAGGAGGCGCTCGCTGCTTTCTTCGTCGTCTGACTGCGAGAGCGTCGCTTCAATCCTTCGGTGATCGTTCAACCCCACATCGACCAGGCAATTGCTGCGCAGCCAGTCGGCCGCTTGATAGCCGCTGATTCCAAGTTGCTCGACATCGATGAGGACATGCAGGGGATCGAAGTCGTGGGATGCTTCGGCGCGGATGAGTTCCTTGCCAAGGACGTGCAACCCGTCCATGTCGTCGATCTCTCCGCGCACGCCGTCCGCGAGATTGAGCACCTTGTCCAACAGTTCATGGCCGTCCCGGACCATCTGCCGGCGCCAGCCGTCAATGGCAGCGTAGATCATGACATTGGCACTGGTGGTGGACAGCAGGTCCGCGCACTGGCTGAGCCTGACCGGGTCCACCAGATTGCCCTGGAGGTGGTAGATGGAACCCTGTTCAAAGCCCATGCCCATCTTGTGGACGCTCACCACGCAAATGTCTGCTCCGGCGTCCATGGCCCACGTGGGCAGGCGGTCGTGGAACGGCAGGTGGGCTCCCCAGGCTTCGTCGATGATCAACGGCTTGCCCCGCGAATGGCAGATTTCCGCGATCTTTTCGATGTCGGCGCAGGTTCCGTAGGGCGTCGGGCTGGTGATGAGAGCCGCCGCGGCGTCCGGGTATCGCTGCCACATCTTCTCCACCTCGTCAGGGGATGGGGGATGGGCAATATGGAGGTCCCGGTCCCATTGCGGTCGAATCCATCGTGGCTGCAGCCCGGACAGGATGATGCCTGCCACCACTGACTTATGTGCGTCGCGGCCTATCAGCAAGTCGCCGCTTCCGCGGGTGACGGCCAGAATGGATGCCTTGACGGACAGGGAGCTGCCACACGTGGAGAAGAAGGCCTTGTCGGCACCGACTGCATCGGCCATGAGTTCCTCCGCGCTGCTGAGATAGCCTGCGGAGGATTTTCGGTCGTCAAGGCCGGCGGTCGAGAGCACGTCCGATCGAAAGGTGTCCGCGCCGAGCACATCCACCGCCAGGGAGTCGGCACCGCGTCCTTGGCGATGCCCGGGAGGCGTGAAGCCGTAGCGATTGAGCCGGTGGTATTCGGCAAGGGCATCAAGCAGGGGCGCTTCATTCTGATCCATGACGACCTCCTCGGGGAGCTCTAAAAGTAAGTAGACTTATAATTTCTTTCATTGAACTCTTCTTCCCTGTACCCATCAAGAATCCAGGTGAACCGCACATGGAGCTTCCGGCAAGGCTGCATCAGGCAAACATTGAGGCGATCACCGCGGCCGTCGATCAAGAACTCGGTGAGCACCTTGATATCCTTGCCCGGCTGGTCGCCGTGCCGGGAGTGGCGTGGCCCGAGTACGACCAACAGCCGCTGGAGCATGGTACGGAGATCGTCCGCGAGCTGTTGGTGGCTTCCGGATTTCCCGGCCCGGCAATCATCCGTCCCTCGGTCAACCCTGATGTGGCGGGCTCCCCAGGTGTGCTCGCGAGCCGGCCCGCGGCCGAGGGGTCATCCACCGTGCTGCTGTACGCCCACCATGACGTACAACCGGGCGGCCCGCGGGAAGCCTGGGATAGAGAGCCCTTCTCCGCGGTCGTGAAGGGGGAGCGCCTCTTCGGGAGGGGCGTTGCCGACGACAAAGCCGGAATCGTCATGCACTTGGCCGCCATCCGGGCGTTGGATCGCGTCCTGGGGCCCGGCCACGGTTTGGGCCTGACGGTCTTCATCGAAGGAGAAGAGGAATCCGGGTCTCCGAACCTGGCGGCCCTCTTCAATCAGTTTGGACAGGAACTTCGTGCCGACGCGGCCATCGTTGCGGACTCCGGGAGCTGGACAGTGGGGACTCCCGGTCTGACCACCAGCCTCCGCGGACTGGTGGACGGGACCCTTCACGTTCGCGTGCTGGAACACGCCCTGCATTCGGGAACCTTTGGAGGGCCGGTCCTGGACGCGCTCACCGCCCTGGCCCGGCTCATGGCTACGTTCCACCACGACGACGGCTCCGTTGCGGTGGAAGGGCTGGTCGAGGCACGCGCGTCAGGCCTGGCCATCGACGAAGACACCTTCAGGGCCGACGCGGGAGTGCCCGATGGAGTACGACTAGCCGGCACGGGAACCTTGGCGTCCCGGCTGTGGAGCAAACCTGCACTGTCCTTCATCGGCCTGGACGCCCAACCCATCGCGACCGCAGCCAACGCGCTGCTGCCGGAAGCGACCGTGAAGTTCAGCCCGCAGCAAGCCCTTCACTGCCACTGCGAATGACCCGGTCATAGCCGCAGGGCTCTGGTCCTTGGAAACGGCATGGGGTGCCAAGGCCGTCACCATGGGCGCCGGGGGTTCCATACCGTTTGTCGCCGCGCTCGGGGAAGCCCACCCACAGTGCTCCATCCTGATCACAGGCGCGGAGGACCCGGATTCCCGGGCGCATGGAGCCAACGAATCCGTGCACGTCGGCGAACTCCGCAACGCCATCGTGGCCGAAGCCCTCTTCCTGGCCACCCAAGCACAGACGACCCAAGCGCGGACGACCCAAGCGCGGACCGAAACCTAAACCGCCGTCACCTCAAGGCCTCGCGACCACCTCGAAATCCAACGAAAACGTATTCAGATTCCCCGGCAGCCGTCGCTCAGGTGCAAGGCGGTGCGGGTCCATGAGCTGAAAATCGTGGTCCTTTAAAAGGCGAGCCAGCATTGCGCTCGTCAGGAGCAGCACAAGTTGGCGGCCGGGGCAGCGTGCGGGCCCTTCACTGAAGGGGACGAGGCCCCAGTCATCCACGGCCTCCGGGTCGTCGCGCAGCCATAGCTCCGGGTTGAAGGCGTCGGCCTCCCGGAGGCGGCTGCCATCACGATGGAAGTACGGCGCAAAGACCAGCACGCCGCACCCGGGCGGCATCACGCCGTCGGGCCATTGAACCTGTTGGGTCGACTGCCGCAAGATCATCGGCGTCGTGGGCCACAACCGCAGGGACTCCAGGACGCAAGAGCGCAAGTAGGGGAGGTGCTTTCCGTCTGACGTGTCCCCGGCGATCTCAAGGCGGGCTTTGCGCTGCTCGTCCGGGTGGGTGGAGAGAACGGCCAAAGCGCGGAAAGTGGCCATGCCTGCGGGCTCGAACGCGAAAAGCCACTGGGGGATCTGGTCGGTCGGCGCGGCGTTCGCGGATGGTTCGTGGGCTCGCATCGTATACGCGAGGCTGCCGGGCCCGGCTGCCAGCATTCGCCGGTGGACCCGGTCCAGGAACGCCGCCCGTGTCCTGCTCCTTACAGGCTTCAGGGCGGACCAGTTGGCGTCCTTGCGGAGCCGGGCGAGCATGTCCGTCAACTGAACGTCGTCCCTGGCGCCGTCGCCGAAAACCACGCGGCGGACGGCGCGGTGCCAGGCGGCCGTGAAACGGCTCCAATCCAGTTGGCCGACGGCCCGGACTTCTGCGAGGAGAGCATCGGTTTCCTCAGCGATGATGGGGAGGAAGTGCCCGGAAAAACGATGTACAGGGCTGTCCGTGTCGAGCGCCTGTTCCTGCAGTGCACGCCGGGCGGACCGCTCCAGGCCGGTGGAGATCAGCACATTGCGGGGCTCAAAGTGCGCCAGGGCGCCGCGTTTTTCGCTGCTTGCGGGGGAGAAAGGCTCCGGCGTGTTCCGGAGGACAAAGTGGAGCTCCGATGGTCGCAGCACCACGGCTTGGTTGCGGAGCGGCAAGCGGAGGAGCAGGGGACCCTGGGGGTACTTGTGGTCAAGCTTTCGCATCCGGGCAAGCGCCCGTTCGTCCAGCCGAAGACGTTCGGCCAACTCCTCAACGCGCGGACGTCTCTTGATGGGCCCTTTTGCCACGGTAGGCACGAAAACGTCGAGGAGGAAAGTGATGCTGTCCAGCGCCGAAGCTGTGGGGAGTGCGGCATGCGTGGTCATTTCCTCAGCATACTGATTTGATGCATGGGAGCCGAGGCCCTCTGCGCCCGCAGCTAACCTTGACTCAACCTCTCGACTCAACCACGCCCACGGCAGGAGTCCCGCAGTGCCCAACCTCGCCCCCACCCAGGCCCAACTCGACTGGCAGCATCTCGAATTCGGCATTTTCATCCACTTCGGCATCAACACCTTTGCGGGTAAGGAGTGGAGCGACGGCACCATCCCGGCAGCCACTTTCAACCCGATAGAGCTCGACGCCGACAGCTGGGTCGGCATCGCCAAGGAAGCGGGCGCGAGGTACTTGGTCCTCACGGCCAAACACCACGACGGCTTCTGCCTCTGGCCTACGGCAACCACGGACTACTCGGTGGCCGGCTCTGCGTGGCAGGGTGGTGGTGGAGACGTGGTGCGGGAGGTAGCGGACGCGTGTGCCCGGCAAGGGATCGGTCTTGGACTCTACCTTTCGCCTTGGGACCGCAACGCCGCCTGCTACAGCGACCCTGCGGCTTACGATGACTTCTACATCCAGCAACTCACGGAGCTTTGCACGGGCTACGGTCCGCTCATGGAATTGTGGTTTGACGGTGCAGGTTCCGTAGGCCGTAAGTACGACTGGGGCCGGATCATGTCCGTAGTCCGGGAGCACCAGCCCGACGCCATGATCTTCAATATGGGGCACCCCACCATCCGCTGGGTGGGCAACGAGAACGGGCTCGCTGAAGACCCGGTCAACTACGTCGTGGATCGCACGGCCGATACCCAATACACGGAATCGAGCTCGGAACTCGGAGCCGCCGCCTACCTGCCGCCCGAGTGCGATGTCTCCATTCGCCGCGGATGGTTCTGGCACCCAGCGGATGAGCCGAAGACCACAGAGCACCTCCTTGCCATCTACTACCAATCAGTGGGCATGGGGGCGAACCTCCTGCTGAACCTTCCACCGGACTACCGCGGACTCATTCCGGATGAGGACCAGGAGAGGCTCCGCGAATGGAAACGGGAACTTGACGGTCGCCTTTCCGGCCGGGTTGAGGCATCGCTGGAACATCACGACGGCGGAGCCACTTTGAGCTTTCCGGCGGCGGTCACGTTCAACCACGTAGAACTCGTTGAGGATTTAGGGGCCGGCCAGCGGATTGTCCGGCATAGAATCGCGGCCTCCACGACCGCGGATGGCGGTACCGAGATTGCTTCAGGACTGACAGTCGGCAGCCGGCGCCTCCACCAGGTTCCCGTCACCACAGCGGAAAGGCTGACGGTGGATTTGGCAGGCGATGGTGCCCGGCTGGCCGCTGCCTGCGTCTACACGGGCGCTTTGGATGCTGGAGTTCCGCGGGTTCCCGCGGGATACGAGGCTCCCACCGATGCCCCGGAGTAGCCCGGAAACCGTCCGCGGCGAGGCCCGACAAAAAAGTTCTCAAAAAATCCGTACCTCGCGTAACCCTTTGCCGTACCCGGACGATTACGTCATTGAAAGGGCCGAGCTGGAATTTGTCCCCCATCATGTTCCAGCTCGGCCCTTCCTTGTCCCACGGAGATTTCCACGGGACATGGCGGGCTGTCCTTGGGACAGCCCTGCAGAGCAGATACCCTTGGTGGGGTCGCCCGTCGAGCAAAGGCGGATGACCTTGGCTCCCAGCCACGGACCTGCCGCCGATCGAAAGTCTCTTCTGTGACCGACGCATTGACCGACGAAGCGCTTCTAGCACTCAAGGGCAATAACGCGGAACTGTTCAGTGCCGTCTATCAGGCCTACGCGGGTCCGGTTCTCGGCTACCTGACGGCCAAAGGCGTGTCAGATCCGGAAGCTGTGACCCAGGATGTGTTCCTGGCAGTCCTGCCCCGCATTGATGACCTCAGCGGCGGCACGGCCGGACTCCGGACTTTCGTCTTCTCGGTGGCGCACGCCCGCATGGTGGATGAGCATCGAAAGCAAAGCAGGGCACCGGAACACCACGAGTACGAGCCCGAACGCGACACCCGCGAAACGGGATCTGCCGAGTCTGAAGCGATGGGCCTGCTGGCACCACGGGAGGTCATGAAGCTGCTGGACTGCCTCTCCGACGAGCAACGCGAGGTCCTGGCACTCCGCATCGTCGCCGGACTAACGGTGGAGCAGGTTGCCGGCATCATGGGGAAAACTGCCGGGGCAGTGAAGCAACTGCAACGGCGGGCTTTGATCACGCTCCGTGAGCATTCGGTAGTAAAGGAATACGTGTCGTCATGACATACAGGGACAGCGAACGCGAAGCAATCGTGGATGAATTGCTGCTCGACGCCAATCTCACAGGCACTCACGACGTCCAGAGGACGTTGCTTTCACTCGGCTCCTTGGCCCATGCTTCTGCGCCCGCTCCTATGGGAGAGTTGGCGGCCATGTTGGCCGGACCGCACGATGAACTGAGCAAGCGCCGCTGGCGCAACAAGCACCGCACCGCCGTCATCAGCGTGGCCGTAGTGGCGGCCATGGGGCTCGGAGCCAGCGGCGTCGCGGCGGCGAGCTCCGGTTTTACCCGTACCCCTACATTCATCGATCATCTGTTCAGCAACCTGGCGCCGCAGTGGTCTGCCGCTCCGGCTGTCCTGCCTGTACCGGATGCACCCCAGGTCGGCACCGAACCGGCACAGGCAAGCGACCCTGCCGCAATACCGCCGGTTTCTCCGACGGGCGGAGCGGAAGATGCCGACGCACCCGGTCCGGAATCACCAGTTCAGGGGCAGCAAGTTCCTGGCACGAATTCCGTCCTGCCTGCACCGGCTGCGCCCCGGGCCGATGACGCCCAGGCGGACCGAAATGCCCTGACCCGGAACACTTCGCCCCAGGGCAACGCGGGCAACTGGGGAGCGCCGGGCACAGCGTCCGGCGATGAGACTGAACCCACGGAGCAACAGCCCGGCAATTCCCAGTCCAACGCCCAAGGCAAAGCGCAATCGGACAAGTCCCAAGGCAGCACGCCCCAAAACTCCAAAGCCCAGGCCAACAAAGCCCAGCCGACCCTCCCGGCGGTCGCGGGGCCGGGCATTGCTCCCGCCAAACCGGCTCCGTCGGCACCAGGGTCGCCGGACAAGTCACAGGGCAACAAGAACGGCCACTTCTTTCCCGCCCTGACCGGCGACCGTGCCGGCGGGCAGGTCCCGTCCTTCGTGGACAAGCTCCAGCAGTGGCTTAAGCGCGCCCAACCGTAACTCGAAACCCGGCGTCCCTAACCCCAGCCCGCCCAACCCCGGAAACGCCGTAGGGGTAGGCTTGCGCCATGATGCATGTCAACGATCCCGCAGTGGTGGAGCGGCTGATGCGGTCCAAAGGCTGCTGGGCCATCGTGGGCCTCAGCAACAACGAATGGCGCTCCGCTTACGACGTCTCGCTCTACGTCCGCGACCGCATGGGCATGGAAATCATCCCCGTGAACCTTAAAGGCGAGGACGTGCATGGCGAGAAGGGATACAAGTCCCTCCTGGACATTCCGGCCGAAAAGCACCCCATTGACGTGGTGGATTGCTTCGTTAATTCCCAGCGTGTGGGCGCCGTCATCGACCAAGCGATCGAGATCGGCGCCAAGGCCGTGTGGCTTCAGTTGGGCGTCTTCGACGACGAAGCCTGCCAGCGCGCCAGGGACGCCGGACTCGACGTCGTCGTTAATTCGTGTCCGGCACGTGAAGGCTGGCATTACGGCCTGTAAGGCGGGACCTGATTCCTCTGCTAAATTGCAGCTGAATCATTCTTTGAGCCTTGGGGGACGGCCATGTGCGGCGACCATTCTGCTACGCCCTTTTCAGCACCCAGCAGGCGGGCCGTTGTCAGTGCTTTCGGCGCTTCGGTCTTGGCCGGACTGACCTCGTGCAGCACAGGCCCGACGACGGAGCTGCCGCCCAGTCCTGCGGTCGCGTCCGGCGGGGTGCCCGCTACGGGAGCTTCGGTTCCCGCGTCCGGTGAGGTGCCGCCGTCGTACGCGGGGTCCGCAACCCCGACGCCCACCGCCACCAAGCGGATCCGCCGGAGCTTCATTCCTGACTATCAGCTGCCGCCGATTGCAGGCGGTCTTGCGCCGGTGATCACCAAGATCGAGACGAAGCACCCTGTGGTGTTCCTGACCATCGACGACGGCAACATCAAATCACCGGAGTCCGTCAGCCTGATGACGGGGTACGACTATCCCGCTTCGCTGTTCCTGACCAAGGACACCATCGCGGATAACCCGGCTTTCTTCAAGGCATTCCAGAAACAGGGCAGCCTGGTGGAGAACCACACCGTAACCCACAACATCAACATGGTGCGGCAGTGGGGATACCAGCAGCAGTTGAACGACATTGCGGACATGCAGGAGTATGCGTTCCAGCAATACGGCCGCCGTCCCACGCTGTTCCGTCCGCCGGGAGGAGCGTACTCCAACGTGATGCGGCAGGCCGTGGCGGATGCAGGGATGAAGGCGATCGTTACGTGGGAGGCCAAGGCCAATGCCGGGAAGATGGACTACCAAGTGGGCAACTCGCTCCGGCCCGGCGACATTGTGCTGATGCATTTCCGGGCGGAGTTCGCGGCTGACCTTGCGGCCTTTAGGGCTGCACAACTCGCCGCGGGCTTGGAAGTGGTGCTGTTGGAAGACTTCCTGGGTGTGGCCTAAGCCGGAGTACCCTCGAACCATGGATGTTCCCCGCCTGCGAGAGATCTGCCTGGGTTTTCCCGGCGCCTATGAAGACTTCCCGTTCGGACCGGAACTATCTGTGTTCAAGGTGCGTGCCGCCGTCGCTGGAGGGGCACGCCAGGAGGCCAAGATGTTCGCGCTCTCCGCGATGGATCCGGACAACTGGTCCGTCAGCCTCAAGTGCGAACCTGCGTTGGCGGTACAGCTGCGCGCCGCCAATCCGGAGATCACGGGCGCCTGGCACATGAACAAGACCCACTGGAACGGCGTCCGCCTGGATGGCTCCCTGCCCGATGACATGATCCGGGACATGGTGGAGGATTCCTACGACCTCGTGGTGGCAACGCTCAGCCGGAAGCAACAGGAGCAACTCGGGTGGGCGCGGCTCGCCAATCGCCGGGGCAACTGAAACGCCACGCCTGAGTCCCCGCTGACACGCCCCCGCACCCTCTCCCCACGCCGCTGACATGGGGCTAGATTGATTAGTGCAAGCCAACGGGCGCAGCCGGGAGCTGGTCAGGAGCGGGTTGATGCTGGATCAGGGAACTTTGGACCATCTGTGGAACTTTGGCGATCCGGCAGCGTCCGAGGCCCGGTTCCGCGCAGCCATGATCGAGGAAATCTACGACGCCGATGAGCGGGCTGAGTTGGCAACCCAGCTTGGGCGGGCCATCAGTTTGCAGGGCCGCTTCGAGGAAGCGGACGCGCTGTTGGACGGCATCGACGGAGACGAACCCACGGTGGGCGTTCGCGTGCTCTTGGAGCGCGGGCGGGTCTTGAACGCCGGCGGTCACCCTGCCATGGCGGTGCCGCTTTTGGAACAGGCCGCGGAGTTGGCGGACCATCTTGGTGAGGAATTTCTGGCGGTTGACGCCCTCCACATGCTCTCGATCGCAGACCAGGCCCATGCGGAGGCCTGGCTCCGGAGCGGCCTCGAGTACGCATCCACCGCGCATCATGAGCGAACCAAGCGATGGATGATTGCTTTGCACGCAAACCTGGGCTGGTTGTTGCACGGAAACAAGCGCTTTACCGAAGCCCTCGTGGAGTTCCAGTTGGCCGAGCAATGGGCGGAAAGACTGGGAACCGAGCGGCAGAAGGAGCTCGCCCGGGAGGCGATCACGGAGTGCGGCAAAGCCTTGGCGGAGGGTCCGTAGAAAGATCACGCTTTGACAAATGTTGATCGAAACTGCCAAGAAATATTGATTTTCGATCATTCGTGGTGAAGTATGTCACACGAAGGTTGGCGCTGCAGAACGCCGGCCCAGACTGTCCGACTTTCCGGCCGCCTGCCGCAACAGTCGACATTACGAGTCACTGGAGGGTTTTGAAATGAACGTTCAGCACCAGTCCCTTGGTCGCCGCGGATTCCTCCGCGGGGCACTCGCAGCTGCGGTGCTCGTCCCCATGGGCGGAACCATTGCGTCCTGTGCAGCAGGCGGTGGCGGTACCACCGCGGGTCCCACGGGCACCGTCTCCGATACCAACCCCTTCGGCATGGCGGACAAGTCCACCGTTGATGCCGTGATCTTCAAGGGCGGCTACGGCATCGACTACGTCGAGTTCGCCGGCAAGACCTTCGAGAAGACCCATGAGGGTTCCACCGCCAAGATTGCCCCGTCCACGGACATTGCGCAGGAGCTCCAGCCGCGCTTCGTGGGCGGCAACCCGCCGGACCTGATCGATAATTCCGGTGCCAAGGCCATCGGCTTCAGCACCATCCTTGCCCAGCTTGAGGACCTCACCAGCGTGGTGGAGGCCAAGAACCTTGAGGGCAAGGTCATCAAGGACACCCTCTACACCGGCGTCCTGGCTCCGGGTACGTTCGACGGCAAGCTTGCCGCCCTGAACTACGTCCTCACCGTCTTTGCCGTCTGGTACTCGGATGCCTTGCTCAAGGAAAACGGCTGGACCGTGCCGAAGACCTGGGACGAAATGTACGCGCTGGGCGAGCAGGCCAAGGCGAAGGGCAAGTACCTCTTTGTCTGGGGCAAGGAAGCCGCTACCTACTACCAGGAACTGGCCATCGCTTCCGCCATCAAGGAAGGCGGCGACGAAGTCCGGCTCGCGCTCGAGAACCTCAAGGAAGGCTGCTGGTCGCACCCGGCCATCCAGTCTGTCTTCACTGCTTTGGACAAGATCGTGAAGGCCGGCTTCTTCAAGCCGGGCGGTTCCGGCACACAGTTCACAGCGGCGCAGGCACAGTGGAGCAACGCCCAGGAGGCAGTGTTCTACCCGTCCGGTTCGTGGATCGAGAACGAAATGAAGGACCAGACCAAGGCCGGCTTCAACATGATGGGCGCCCCCGCACCTTCAGTGAGCAGCAGCCCGAAGATGCCGTACGAATCCTTGCACAGCGCGGCCGGCGAGCCGTTCATCGTTCCGTCCCAAGGCAAGAACGTGGCCGGTGGCAAGGAACTGCTCCGCGTCATGCTCTCCAAGGAGGCCGCCACCAACTTCGCCAAGACCAAACTGGCGCCCACCATCGTCAAGGACACTGTTCCGGCAGATGGTTTCGGCTCCACGGCACTGGTCTCCCAGACCAAGCTCCTCGCCGACGCAGGCGACAACATCTACACCTGGAACTTCATCGACCTTTACGGCACCAACAAGGACCAGCTGGTCGTGTGGAACACGTTCCTGGACGGTAAGTCCGATGTCGCAACCCTGACCTCCGCCCTCCAGGCCATTACCGACAAGGTCCGTAACGACAGCTCCGTCAAGAAGATCGAAGTGAAGTGACAGTAGTGAAAACGCAAGCGAGCCGGAACGATGACGGCCAGGTCGCCGCCGTCGTTCCGGCCATGGCGCCCCCACAAGTGGTCAGGCGACGGCGCAAGCCGCTGACGTGGGACAAGGTCAGTTTCTTCGCAGTGTTCCTTGGACTGCCGCTGGCAATCTACCTCATCTTCGTGATCTCACCGTTCGCGCAGGCGTTCTACTACTCAATGACAGACTGGACGGGCTTCTCGCCCACCATGAACTTCACGGGCCTGGAGAACTACCAGAAGATCTTCACGGACGACATCTTCATGAAGGCCATGGGGAACAACATCCTCCTGGTGATCTTCCTGCCAATCATCACCATCATCCTGAGCCTGGTCCTCGCCACCCTGGTGACCGTGGGTGGAAGCAGCAAGGGCCAGATCAAGGGCCTCCGCAATTCCAGCTTCTACCGCGTCGTTTCCTTCTTCCCCTACACGATTCCGGCGATCGCCATCGGCATTATGTGGGGCCAGATCTACGATCCTTCCGGTGGCTTGCTCAACGGCATCCTCACCGGGCTTGGCTTTGACCAATTCAAGGATTTCGCGTGGCTGGGCGATAAGAACACGGCCATGATCGCCACGATGTTCGTGATCGTGTGGGGTTTCGTTGGCTTCTACATGGTTCTGTTCGTCGCGGGCATCAAGGGCATCCCGGCCGAGTTGTTCGAGGCCGCGAGGATCGACGGCGCAGGCCGTTTCCGCACTGCCGTATCCATCACCATTCCGCTGATCCGGGACAACATCCAGACCGCCTACATCTACATGGGCATCCTGGCGCTCGACGCCTTCGTCTACATGGCGGCCCTGAACTCCGGCGGTGGTCCGGACAACTCCACGCTCGTCATGGCTCAGCAGTTGTTCTTCACGGCCTTCAGCAAGGGCCAGTTCGGCCTGGCAAGTGCCATGGGCGTGGTGCTGGCCATCACCACGTTGATCTTCTCCGGCCTGGTGTTCGTAGTTAATCGGCTCACCGGCGGCGACAAGGATGTGAGCGCCTGATGACAACCAAAGTCGCAACCCCCGAAAGGAAGTCGCTGCACTTCCAGCCGCGTACTCCGGCCACCACGCCCGGAGACAAAATGGTGGGCGCCATCTCCCATACGGCTTTGACCATCTGGTCCCTGATCGTGATCCTCCCGCTGCTGTGGACGTTCATGTCCTCGTTCAAGTCGTCCAGCGAAATCTTCGCCTCGCCGTTCGCCTTGCCGTCGCAGTGGCGTTTCGATAACTACGTCAAAGCCTGGTCCGAGGCCGGCATCGGAAGCTACTTCCTGAACTCCGTCATAGTCGTGGGTGGGGCGTTGGTGATCGTCATGGTCCTCGGTGCCATGTGTGCCTACGTACTGGCCCGCTACACCTTCCCAGGCAGCAAGGCGATCTACTACCTGATGCTCGCCGGGCTCACCTTCCCGATCTTCCTGGCCATGGTGCCGCTGTTCTTCATCATGAAGAACATCGGCCTCCTGAACACCTTGCCGGGCCTGATCATGGTGTACGTCGGTTTCGCGCTGCCTTTCACCGTGTTCTTCCTCTTCTCCTTCTTCAAGTCACTGCCGCACGAAATCACGGAAGCGGCAGCGTTGGACGGGGCAGGGGAGTGGCGGACCTTCTTCCAGGTCATGTTGCCGATGGCCAAGCCGGGCCTTGCCTCGGTTGCCATCTTCAACTTCCTCGGCTTGTGGAACCAGTTCCTGATTCCGGTGTCCATCAATGCCGCCGGACCACGGGTCCTGTCACAGGGCCTCGCAGCCTTCGCCGGCCAGATGGGTTACGCCGTGGACTTCGGCGCACTGTTCGCGGCTGTCACCGTCACGGTCATCCCGGTGCTGATCGTGTACGTGATCTTCCAACGCCAGTTGCAGGGCTCGGTTTCACAAGGAACATCCAAGTAGCCCGGGCGGGCTGAAAAGCCTCCCGTAAACGCTCGACGGCGGTACGCACCTTAAGGTGCGTACCGCCGTCGAGCGTTATAGCCCAGGTCGGGCTTTTGTTCAAAACATCCAGGGGATCTCGGCGTGGCCGAAGTCGCTGAACGAGCCGAAGCGGCCCGCCTTGAACGCGAGCACCTCGCCGTCCCGATCCCGGCACGTGGTCACCTGTCCGAAGAAGACCTGGTGATCACCGACGTCGTACTGTTGCACCACCGTGCAATCCGCCTGGGCGAGGGCGCCCTTAATCACCGGCAAGCCGCTCTCGGTGACGTCGAAGTCGCCCTCACCGAAGCGGTCGCCGCCCCGCACCGCGAACCGACGTGCCACCGACTCCTGCTTGGCCCCCAGGATGGACACGGCGAACTTGCCGCTCTCCATGAGGGCCTCGCCGGTCCGGGTGCCGAAGTTCAGCGAGATCATCAGGATGGGCGGCTCCAGGCTGATGGAGGTGAGCGAGCTGATGGTCATACCGTACAGTTCGTCGTCGTGCTTGGTGGTGACCACGGCCACCCCGGTGAGGAAACGGCCCATGGCCCGGCGCATTCCCATGGCGTCCGGAACGGTGAAAAGCGGTGCGAGGCTCATGTCAGTTGCTCCGCCCTGTTTGTGCCGGATCGGTGTAGTAGCGGACCTCGAACATCTTGGCGCCGTTCTCGGAAACCCACGGCCCGTGTTCCATGCCCGGCGGGCGGGTGGCCCAGTCGCCGGCCTTGAAGGTCCTGCCGAGGCGCTGGTCCACGAACGAGCCCTCGAAGATGAAGACCTCTTCCCAGAAATCGTGGGTCAGGACGCCGTTGGGGGAGGTGTCAGTGCCGGGCTCGAACTTGAGGATCCGGGTCACGGAGTCGTTGTCCGAATCCCGGGCGAGGATGGCCTCGGACAGGCCGTCGATGTGCGGGTTGCAGGGGGTGAAGTCCACCGAGGATACCGGTGTGAACTCGAACTCGGGCTTTGCCATGGCTAGATCTCCTCCTCGCTGTTGACGGTGCCGTTGATGCTGTAGGAACCAAGGAACGTGTCCAGTTCCGCCACCAGCGCGTCATAGCCGTAGTTCCGGTAGGTGTAGGCACCCCGGACCACGAACGGTGCACCGGCATAGAACATCTCGTACTGCTGGTGCCGCCCTGCGAACTCGGAGCCGATGATGTCCCACGCGAGCTTGAACAGCTTCACCCGCTCTTCGCTGGCAACGCCCGGCGACTGGACGTAGCGCTCCATGTCCGGGCGGGTCACGCTGCTGGTCATGTCCGCGATGCTCGAGGGCAGCTGCAGCACGCCGCCGCCCACCAGGTCACGCAGGATCGAAATTACGCGGGGGTACGTCTCGGACTGCAAGCCCATGGCCCCGTAAAGGGCTGCTTTCCCCGGAACCACCATGCCGGCGTCGTCCGTTGTTGCGGTGTATTCAGCGGCGAGGACCGCCGACTCAACCGACTGCACGATCGCGGCCAGCTCGCCGAGCTTCTCCTGGACTCCGGGGATCTTGTCCGTGCCGTTCACCTGAGTTACCTTGCGGGCCACCGAAGCGATGAACTTCAGCTTGGTGGAGAACCGGATCTGCGCCTGCCAGTTGCCCAAGGCGTGCGCGCCGGTGTCGAAGAACTGGCGGCGGAGGGTCTCGATGTTCCGGTTGATGAACACGCGGTCCCAGGGGATGAGGACGTCGTCGAAGACAACCAGGGCATCCGGCTCGTCGTAGTGGCTGGTGAGCGGGTAGTCGAAGTCACTCGTGGCGGCGGGTGCGAACGGCCTGCGGCAGTAAAGCTTCAGGCCGTCGGTGGCCACCGGGACGGCGAAGCTGACCGCGAAGTCCACATCGTCCGGTCCCAACGGCTTGATGCAGGTGACGAACACTTCGTCCGCAATGGCAGCACCCGTGGCCAGCATCTGCGAACCGCGGACAATGATGCCCTCCTCGGTTTCACGCACGACGCCGACCTGCAAGTACTCGCCCTCCCAGCCTGACGCCGTGGTCGCCCGGGAGACTTGCGGGGGAATGATGGCGTAGGAAAGGTACAGGTTCTCGGACAGGATCTTCTTGTAGTACCGTTCCACGTTGCCGGCGAAATCGTGGTCGTCATTGGCGAAGACGCCGGGGTGGGAGCCGAATGCGGCGAAGAACGTACCCACGTGGTCGGGGCTGCGGCCCACCCAGCCGTGCGTTTGCTTGGCCCACTTTTCGATGGCGTGGCGGCGGAGGACAAGTTCTTCCTGGCTTCGCGGCGCTGCAAAGGTGCGGTTGGCCGGTCCGCCGATTTCCTCGGAGTGGAACTGCATTCCGTTGGCGGGGTCGGCTGCGATATCGAACAGCTCGGCCATGGTCCGGGCGACGTTTGCGAACGCCGGATGCTCCAAAACGTTGCCGACTACCTCGCCGTCGAGGATCACCGTCCGGCCGTCATTGAGGGACTTCAAATACTGCTTTCCGGTTCTCATCGGAGTGAGCCTTTCTTGATTTTGTAGTTATGTTCGATTCTCGTCCCATCCGGGAACGAGAGCTCCAACTTCCAGGAAGTTCCGTCAACGAACTTTCCGTTCAGCAGCGGCAGAGTGCCGCCGAGGCACATGAAATCGGCGTCGCCGACGTCGGTGCGCGCCAAGAGCTTTTCGACGACGTCGGCCGGCTTGCGGAGGCCGGCCAGGGAACCCTCCTGGTAGAGGGTCCCGTCCACCCAGGACCGTGCGGTGCACTGATCCAGGTCCAGCTTTTCCAGGCTTTCGACGGCAATCACCTCACCGGCCACCGGTTTGGGGCAGGCCCTCTTGGATTCGCCGATGTCCCTGGCTTCGATGTCCCTGTCCGTATGGTCGGAGCCGATGCCCAGGTAGTACTTGCCCTCGTGGCGGATGTACAGGGGTTCGATCTCGCCTGAGGTCAGGTTGTCGGACGTGTCGTGCTCGCCGGAGGTCTCGAACAGGTCAGAGTCCATGCGGTAGAACATGGGCACCTCCGGTGGGGGCGCGACGCCAATGGCCGCCAGTTCGTCAATGTGGTGTTGGACTGCCTTGGGGTCGCGGCCTGTGTAGCCGGCAACCACTGCATGGAAGTCCGAGACTGTGATGGTACTTTCCGTTCCCACCACCCTGAAGGTGAGGGGCACTTGCCTTGTTGTTTCCATTCCGTCTCCTTGGAAGGCTTGGGCGTTCATGGCTTGGCCGTTCATGCGGTCAAGGTGTCGTAGGCGGCGAGGCGATCACCGATCACGGGAAATTCGGAGCGGACCGCGCCTACTTGGCCGGGATCGATGTCCACTATGAGCACGGATTCTCCAGCGCCCGCCTCGGCAAGGACATTGCCCGCGGGGTCCACTACCCGGCTGTGGCCGCCGAGCTCCACCCCTTCCTGGCTGCCGGCAGCGTTGCAGGCAACCACGAAGAGCTGGTGCTCCAAAGCCCTGGCCGTAGTGAGCAGCCGCCAGTGTTCCCTCCGGGCCGCCGGCCACGCAGCAGGAACGATCACGATTTCCGCGCCGCGGGTGCTCAGCTCCATCCACAATCCGGGGAAGCGGAGGTCATAGCAGGTGATACCGGCGGTAGTACCGAACGGTGTCTGGACCACTGGCAGCGAGGATCCCGCCGTCAACAGGCCGGCCTCTTTGGACTTGTATCCGAAGACGTGGATTTTCCGGTATGTGTGGACCACGTTGCCGTCGGGTCCCAACAGGATGGACGTGTTGCTCAGTTGTCCGTCCGCACCGGCCTCGATGATGCTGCCTATATGAAGGTGGACGCCCAGGTCTTTGGCTGCCCGCGAGCACATGGACACCGTAGGGCCGTCCAAGGTCTCGGCGAGGTCCCGGTACTCGTCGAAGTGGAAGTAGCCTGCGCTCCACAATTCGGGAAGGACGATCAGTTCGGCGCCGGAGATGCCTCGAAGGAGGGCCTCCACCCGGTCGATCCGTTCCTGGCGGGATTCGTTGTCCGGGCTGGCTACTTGGACCAGGGCGACCTTCATGCGCGTTCCTTATCTGCCGGGGCTTGGTCTGCCGCGGGTTGGTCCACTGCGGGCTTGGGGCCCGCCGCGACCTGCTCGTCAAGATCGCTGAGCCGGAGGTTCTTGGTCTCCTTTGCGAACATCACCGAAACCATGGAGATCAACCCCATCGCGGCGAGGTAGATCCCGATTGCGTACCCGGTACCGAACGCGCTGTACAGGGCAAGTGCAATGATCGGGGACAGGGAACCGGCAATGAGCGAGGCCAGGTTGTAGGCCACTGATGTGCCGCTGTACCTGACGTCGGTGGGAAAGAGTTCCGAGAAGAAGGCACCGATCACGGAACTGTAGGCGGCAAAGATCAGCAAACCACCCACGGCTGCGGCGATGATGCCCCAGACCTGCCCGGTGTTCAGGAGGAAGAAGAACGCGAACGCCCACACAACCGTGGCAACCGAGGCGCCAATCATGATGGGCTTGCGGCCCACCTTGTCCGCGTAGAGGGCAAGGATGGGAATCGCGATAACGGCCACTGCCTGGCCGATCATGACGGCGGTAAGGCCGGTCTGCCGCTGGAGTCCCATGATCTGGGTGACATAGGTAATGATGAACAGCGAGTAGATGTAGAACCCGGCGTTTTCGCCCATGCGGCTGCCGGTCGCGATGAGGATTTCACGCCAGTTGCGGCGGAACAGGACTGCCAGCGGCATCTTCCGTTCCTTGTTGCCCTCCGCTTCGCGCTTCCGCTGTGCTTCTTTGAACAGCGGTGTTTCCTGGACATAGAGACGCAGGACGAGTCCGATGACCACCAGCAGTGCTGACAATCCAAAAGCAATGCGCCAACCCCAAGCGAGGAACTCGCTCTCCGGCATGGTGGCGGCCAGGATTGCCAGGACGCCAGCGGCCATGAGGTTGCCGAGGGGCGGGCCCATGTTGGGCCAGGAGGACCAGAACGCACGGCGGGCACTGTCATTGCTGTGCTCTGAAACAAGGAGGACTGCGCCACCCCATTCGCCGCCCAGGGCGAATCCCTGAACCAGGCGCAACAGCAGGAGCAGCAACGGTGCTGCGATGCCGATGGCTGCGTAGGCGGGGATGAACGCGATGAGGGTGGTGGCGACGCCCATCAGCATGAGGCTCGCGACCAGCGTTGCGCGGCGGCCGTGCTTATCGCCCAGGTGGCCAAGCACGATGGCGCCGAGGGGTCGTGCCAGAAAGCCTGCCGCGAATGTTCCGAGCGCCAGCATGGTGCCTACGAGCGGATCGTCAGTGGGAAAGAAGAGCTTATTGAAAACCAATGCTGCGGCGGTGCCGTAGAGGAAGAAGTCGTACCATTCGACGGCCGTTCCGGCCAGGCTCGAAGCAGCTACCACGGGCAAGCTTGAGTGCTTTTGCTGCCTTAGTTCTGCTTTCTTCAAATCGGTCATGGTGGGGATCCTTTTGCGGTTGGGTGTCTTGCCTTCGACTGGGTCAGGCTGCCGATCCCAAGTATTTGAGGGGTTCCAATTCGTGAGCGGAGTCACTTCGGTGTTGCTGATATTTACTGTAGACCAGTTGTATACAACCCGTCTATAGTTGAAGAAGAAGATTTTCGCAGCGCATCCGGGACCGTCCTGAATGCAACTCGTATACTGGGCTTCGCGAGAAAGGCTCTCCATGATCCAGATGACTCCCACTGCGCTGTCGCAGCCCGAAGTGGCCTACCAGTGGATGAAAAGCTACATCGCAGCCCTGCCCAGGGATGAGGAAACCTTCCTTAACGAGGCGGTGCTGGCGAAGTCTACGGGGACTTCGCGCACGCCCGTCCGGGAGGCGCTGCTGCGGCTTGAGGCTGAGGGATTCGTCAAGCGCATTCCACACAAAGGCGCGTACGTGCCCCCGATTTCCGACCCTGACGTGCGGGCCATCCTGCAAGCGCGGTCGGTCGTGGAGAAGTGGGCCGTTTCAGACCTGGAAAGCATGCCGGACAGCCAGATCGAGGCCTTCCAGCGCATCATCGACCAGCAACAGGGAGCCAAGGAGGATCCTGCCCGGTTCATCGAGCTGGACACGGAATTCCACACGCTCATGGTCCGGGCCGGCGGCAACCCTATCCTCGCCGATTTCTACGCGTCTCTGAGGCAACGGCAGCTGCGGATCGGCGTGCGGGCAGTGACCCAAGGAGTCGACCGCGCGGACGACGTCCTCCGTGAGCACCAGTTGATCGTGGACGCCCTCCGTAGCCGAAGCCTCGAAGCTGCCCATCAAGCGATCGACGCCCACCTGGACTCGACTCGCGCGGCGGTCATCGGCTACTGACGTCAGTCTTCGCTGTGCAGTTCCCGCTGCCGGGCGCTCAGCAGCTCAAGCTCAGGCCGGGCAGCCACGAACCGTTCAACGGCGTCGAGCACCTCCCTCAAGTGCGTGTGGTCCGTCGCCACCAAAGCCGCACCAATCATCGTCCGGCGGTACTGGTCCTGGAGGCCGGTCTCGGCCGCCGAAACATCGAAACGGCGTTTAAGTTCGGCCACCAACGGCCTCACAATCGAGCGCTTCTCCTTGAGGCTGTGGACATCGCCCAGGAGCACATCGAATTCAATCCAGCCGATCCACATACCCCCATCTAACACCCGGATGGCAAGACCATAGGGCTTCCCAATACCCTGCATAGCTTTTTTGTGTCTGCCGGGGCCGGGCATTCCCCAACATGCTTGTACTCATCAGTTGTGAACACGCCCTCCGGTGCGAACCGCGACGGCACACTCGAGAGTAGGAAGCCCTATGTCACCTGCGGAATTTTCAGTCAACGGTCGTAGCTACGCGTTCTCCGACGCGCCTGTCGTGGTCATTTGCATCGACGGCAGCGAACCCGCATATCACGAGGAAGCCATTGCTGCCGGACGGATGCCGTGGTTGAAGGAACTTGTGGCTTCGAGGGGCAGCTCATGGCCCGCACACTGCGCCGTACCTACGCTGACAAACCCAAACAACATGTCCATCGCGACCGGGCGCCCGCCGGCTGTCCACGGCATCTGCGGAAACTACATCCTGGACCCGGAGACGGGCGAGGAAGTCCTGATGAACGATCCCAAGTTCCTCCGGGCGCCCACGATTTTCGCTGCGGCTGCGGCCGCCGGGCTGTCTGTGGCCGTAGTAACTGCCAAGGACAAGCTCTCGCGCCTCCTTGCGGCGGGTCTCACCCAGCCAGGATTGGACCCCGCCGGGTCCGGCAGCATGGTGGAGCCTTCCAACAAGGGAATCTGCTTCTCGGCAGAGAAAGCCAACGAAGCCACCCTCGAGCGAAACGGTATTGAGTCCGTTATGGAGCTGGTGGACATGGATCTTCCGGGAGTCTATTCGGCGGAACTGAGCGAATTCGTCCTGGCCGCCGGCGTGCGGCTGCTTGAGCAGCGTACGCCCGACCTCATGTACCTGACACTCACCGATTACATCCAGCACAAGAATGCACCGGGGACGGAGACTGCCAACGATTTCTACGCCATGATCGACCACTACGCCGCCGAGCTGGACAAGCGCGGGGCCGTCGTCGTGATTACGGCGGACCACGGCATGAGCCCCAAGCATCAGGACGACGGCAAGCCCCGGGTCATCTACCTTGAAGAAGAAGTCAACAGCCTCCTGGGACTCGCCGGCGACACACCCGACGGCGGCAGCCGAGTCATCCTTCCCATCACCGACCCCTACACCGTCCACCATGGTGCATTGGGATCCTTCGCCAACATCTTCCTTCCCCCTGGCGCGGATCGCGCCGCTGTGCTTGCTGCATTGAAGGGCAGGGAAGGCATCACGGACGTGCACTTGTCCGAGGACGCCGCGAAGCTTTTCGACATGCCGTTGGATCGAATGGGCCACCTGACCGTCCTGTCCGACAAGCACACTGCGCTAGGCCGCTACCGGGCTTGGCACGACTTGAACAACCTGGAGGTCCCGCTCCGTTCCCACGGCGGGCTGGGCGAACTCAACATCCCGTTCTTTATCAACCGGGTGCTGCCTGCCCCCACCGGAACCGCGGGTACGGCTCCCAACGGGGAGCGCGCTGTGGCCCACAACTATGACGCCTTCTGGGTGGCAACCACCCATGCAGCACTCAACCTTGTGGCTGTCAGCTGACATTGCTGTCGTCAGGGCCCGCCTCGCCTTCCCAGGCGGGCCCAGCAAGCTCCGGCCCCGATGGGCACCCCCAGTTGATAGGTTTGCATGACGAGAGGACTCCCCAATGTCCGATTTCAAGTTCCCCCAAACGCAGTCACTACCACCAGGCGCTACAACCAACGGTCCTGCAACTCCCAGCAAGCGGCAGGAACTCTTCAAATGGCAGGTGCGGATCTTCGCCCTGTCGTGGCTGGCTTATGCCGCTTTCTACTTCCCCCGCTCAGCTTTCTCGGCCGCCAAAGTGGGCGTGCTCGAGGAAGGCTTCCTGACCAAGCAAACGCTCGGGCTCCTCGATTCTGCCTACTTGGCGGCCTACGCCATCGGCCAGTTCGTCTGGGGAGCGTGTGCTGAGAAATACGGCACCCGGGTAGTGGTTGCGGGCGGCATGATCATGGCCGGCGTGGCTTCATTCCTGATGGGCGTAGTCCCTGCCGTTGCATTGTTCCTTCCCCTCATGATTGCCCAGGGGCTAGCCCAGTCCACGGGGTGGGCGGCGCTCAGCAAGAACATTGCATCATTCTTCACCATCAGCAAGCGCGGACGCGCCATGGGCTTCTTTTCCACCAGCTACGCTTTTGGCGGCCTTGCCGGTGCTCCCGTCACGGGTTGGGTTGCATACTCGCTTTTCGATAGTTGGCGGTGGGCGTTCATCGCCGGAACCGCAGTCATCCTTTTCGCTTTCGTTTTGTTCCTCATCTTCCAGCGGAATTCTCCCCAGGAAGTCGGGCTGCCCGGGATCGATGAAGATCCTTCGTTGCTCGATGCGGAACATCGCAAGGACTCAAAGGCTTCCGCCGTGCCGAAGCGGGCCAGGTTCGCCCTCCGTGATCTGCTGGCGGCTGTCCGGTACGAGCCCATGGTGCTCCGCCTGGGATTGGTGTACTTCCTGATAAAACCGGCCAGGTACGCGGTCCTTTTGTGGGGACCGGTCCTGGTGCTGGAGGCCATGCCGAACCTTAGTGCCATGACGGCAATCATGGTTCCGGTGGCCTTCGGCATCACGGGAATGGTTGCTCCCATCCTCGCCGGCTGGATGTCCGACACTCTTTTCGGGGCCAGGCGGGTACCTCCCAGCGTGCTAAGCCTGTTGCTGTTGGTTGCGGCGCTCGGGCTCTGGCAGGTAACTACCCAGACAGGCGAAATCGCGCTCATCGTGCTCCTCCTGTCATTCATCGGATTGACTGCCTATGCCTCCGACGCAATGGTTTCCGGCGTAGCCGCAGTGGACTTCGGCACCTCAAAGTACGCCGCGGGCGCTACCGGATTCATCAATGGCTGTGGCTCCGTCGGTGCCATCCTGGGCGGACTCCTCCCCGGATTTTTCTCAGGGACGGTCATCTTCTACACCTTTGCAGGCGCAGCTTTGCTCGCCGCAGCATTGCTGATTCCATCGTGGAACAAACGTCCCGTCAGCGCCTGACCCAAACAATGATCCAGCCTCCAAAGAACACCAGCAGAGGAATCATGAACGTCATCAACGACCCCAACCTGATGTTGAACTTCATCGACGGCCAATGGCGGCCGTCGTCCGAAGGCAGCACCTTCCCCAACACGAACCCAGCCGACACCCGGGATGTCATAGGACTCTTCCCGGATTCCACGGCCCAGGATGCGCTCGACGCGATCGAGTCAGCCGCGAAGGCGCGGCAACCGTGGGAGTCGCTCGGCAGCATCAAGCGCGGCGACATCCTCTTCAGGGCAGCTGAAGTACTTTCCCGGCGAAAGGAAGAACTGGCCTCCGCGGTCACCCGGGAGCAAGGAAAGTGCCTGCGTGAATCGCGTGGCGAAGCCCAGCGAGCCATCGACATCCTCCGCTACATCGCAGGAGAGGGCCGCCGTCTTTCGGGCTCCACGCTTCCAGCCGATGAGGCGAGGAGCATGGCGCTCACCTGGCGCAAACCCATCGGTGTGGTCGCGCTGATCACGCCATGGAACTTCCCGCTCGCCATCCCCGTCTGGAAGGTGGCACCGGCATTGCTGTCGGGGTGTACTGCCGTCCTTAAGCCCTCACCGCTTGCACCTCTGACAGCTGCCTTGCTGGTGGACATCTTCACCGAAGCCGGAGTGCCGGCAGGAGTGCTGAATCTTGTCCAAGGCGACAAGGCCCCGGGCGAAACGCTCAGCAACCATCCCCTGGTCCGGGGTATCTCCTTCACAGGATCGCTGGGTGTGGGTCTGGCTATCCAGCAGGCTGCCGCCCCAAGGCTTGCCCGGACCCAGCTGGAGTTGGGCGGGAAGAACGCGCTCATCGTGTTGGCGGACGCAGACCTCGACCTAGCAGCGGACGCCATCCTTCACGGAGCGTTCGGTCAGGCGGGACAGCGTTGCAGCGCCACCAGCCGCGTGGTGGTAGAGCGCACCGTGAGGGAGGAACTGGTGGGCAAGGTCTTGTCCCGGATCGGGGAGCTGACCATTGGCGACCCCACCAAGGAATCCACAAGGCTGGGGCCGGTGGTGAACCTGGATCGCCTCACCGCATGCGTCCGTGCCATTGAACAAGCTTCGGACTCCGGGGCAGTCATCCGAACGGGCGGGAAAATCGCCGACGAGGGCGGGCTGATCCATGGCTTTTACATGGAGCCGACGCTTCTGACCGACGTGGCGCCCGACTCCGAGTTGGCCATGGAGGAAGTCTTCGGGCCGGTTCTTGCCGTCATCGATGCCGAGAACTTCGCGCATGCCATGGCGATCTCCAACTCGGTCAAGTACGGCATGTCGGGCACCATCTTCACCAACAACCGCGCCCACATCTATGACGCCCTGGAGTCCTTTGAAGCGGGGATGCTCCACGTCAACAGGCCCGGCGTGGGAGCGTGGCCGCACATGCCCCATATGGGGGCCAAGCTCTCCCAGTACGGCGCACCGGAATGTTCTCCCGAGACCTGGGACTTCTATATGGAGTGGCGCTCGGCATGCATCAGTTTCCTTGCTTGATCCCGAGCGCCTAGGTTCAAGACATGAATCTGAGCATCCACAGCCTGCGGATATTCCTGGCGGTCGTTGAAACCGGAAGCTTTTCAGCGGCGGCACGCCGGCTCTACATGAGCCAGCCTTCCGTCTCCGCGCAGGTCAGGAGCCTCGAAACGTCCTTGTCTGCGCACTTGCTGGACCGGGGGCCGGGCGGTGCCAAGCTCACTCCGGCCGGCGAAGTGCTGGCCCGCCACGCGCGCTCCATCTTTGCCGTCATGGACAAGGTGGACGCGGACGTGGCCGCGGCCCAAGGCATCCAAGACCTGAAGCTCTCCATTGCAGGCACCACCACGCTGGGGTCGTACCTGTTGCCCAGGGCGCTCAGCCGCTTCCTGGCACAGAACCAGGGTCTGCGGACGGAACTGCGGGTGGGCAACACCGAGGCTGTGGCGGACTGGCTGATCAACCGGGAGATCAGCTTGGCCATCTGCGCGGGGGAAGTCGACTTTGAACAGCTTGAAGCGAAAGTTATTTTCGACGACGCGCTGGTCCTGGTCGCAGGCAGGGCCAGCCCGTTGGCTGGCCGCGACCTTGTCCCTGCAGATCTGGAAGGCCAGCGCTTCCTGTTGCGGGAAATCGGATCGTCCACGCGGTTCGACCAGGACCAAGCCTTGGAGGAGTGGAAGCTCACCGACGCCGAGCAATGGACCATCTGGTCTTCTGAAGCAGCCCGGGAATGCGTACGCGCAGGATTGGGGCTGGCCCTCATATCGGAGCACGTCGTCGCACCGGACTTGCGCTCCGGCGAATTGGTGCGGCTAAAGATCAGCCCTGGACCACGCCGCCGGGCAGTGTCCCTGGTGCGCATGGCCGGCCAGGTCCTGACCCCAGTGGAACAGTCGTTTGTCGAGATGCTGCAAAGGATGCACGCCTGGCCCTAGCCGGCGGGAAACGTGCCATGGATCATCCCGGCCGTACATCACTAGAGAGGCAGAAAAACCATGAACAACCGCTCAACATCACACGATCCGCTCAACGGTGAACGGACAGACCTGATCATTATCGGTGCCGGGATCATCGGACTGGCCCATGCATTTGAAGCGCAGCGCAACGGCTACTCGGTCAGGATCATCGAACGCGACATGCGGCCCAACGGGGCATCCATCCGCAATTTTGGCCATTGTTGCATCACGGCGCAGGACGGACTGTATCTCGACACCGCGTACCGTTCCCGGGAGGGCTGGCTGTCCGCGGCGAAAGCGGTGGGCTTCTGGGCGCCCGAGGCGGGTGCCGTCGTCGTCGCGCGAAGCGCCACCGAGCTGGCCGTGCTCGAACAGCTCAGCGAACAGCGGGGTGCAGACTCCGTCCAACTGCTGACCGCCCGGGAAGTTCGCTCGCGACTCAGCCCGGAAGCAGACCCGGCCATCTGCGGCGGCGCTTTCCTGCCCGCAGACCTACGGGTGGATCCCAGGACGGCTGCGCCGGACATCGCGGATTGGCTCCAAAACCAGCGCGGCGTCCAGATCCACTGGGGAACTACCGTGAAGGACATCCGGACGGGCACCGTGGATACAAGCCGGGGCGAATTCCATGCCGACAAGGTCCTGGTCTGCGTAGGGCATGATCTCGATGACCTGTTTCCCGAAGTTGCCGCCCGGTACCAGGTCCAACGCTGCGCGCTGCAAATGGCCATGGCACCGGCGCCGACCGGCTACGCCTTGGACTCGGCCGTCCTGACAGGAACGTCCATGACGCGCTACGACGGATTCACCACCATGCCCGGAGCTGACGCGGTACGGCAGGAAATCTTCGGCCACAGCCCCGAACTTATCGACATGGGCGCAAACGTCATGTTCACCCGCCGCCCCGACGGGACCCTGCTTCTGGGTGACAGCCATGTCTACGGACAGACCATCGGGCCCTTCCAGGACGAATGGATCACCACGCGCCTCGTATCGGAAATCGGGAAGATCCTCGGAACCCGCCTGAACGTGACCCAGCGTTGGCAAGGAATCTACGCCTCGAGCCCGCAAACATCCCTCGTGGTCGAAGACCTCGATTCCACCACTACGGCCATTTCCGTGACGTCGGGAATCGGTATGACCCTCTCGTTCGGCATCGCCGCAGAAACCATCGGCCAGCTGTGAAGCCCGGTCGAGGGGCGAAGCAGGGGCAAGGGGTGAATCCGGGGCAAGGGGTGCAGCCGCAAACAGCCCCGGTTGCCGCAGCCCAACCCTTCGGGACCCTGTTGACGGCCATGGTCACGCCCTTCACCGCTGAAGGGCACGTGGACTTTGCTGCTGCCGGTGAACTGGCTGTCTACCTCGCAGGGCGCGGATCCGACGGGTTGGTGGTCTGCGGGACGGCCGGGGAGTCCTCATCGCTGGGCTGCGACGAGAAGGAACAGCTGATCCGCGAGGTCAGGCACGCTGTGGGCGGCAGGGCCAAAATCGTCGCGGGCACGGGCACCAACGACACCATGCGTTCCGTCGCGATGGCCCGGCGCGCAGCGCGTGCGGGAGCAGATGGCCAACTCGTGGTCACTCCCTACTACAACAAGCCGACACAGGGCGGACTCGTCAAACACTTCACTGACATAGCCGCGTCTTCAGAGTTGCCCGTCATGCTTTACGACAACCCCGGACGCACCGGGCTCGCGATCACGACGAGCACGCTCCTGCGCTTGGCGGAAAATCCCTCGATCGTAGCGATCAAGGATGCCAAGGCCGATTTTGCTGCCACCACGGTTGTCCTCGCGGAGACCGACCTTGCCGTCTATTCGGGGGACGATGCGCTTGCTCTGCCCTGGCTGGCAGCTGGTGCCGCAGGCCTCGTGAGCGTTTCGGCCAATGTTGCTCCGGACCTCTTCCGGCGACTTGTGGACGCTGTCCGGGCCGGTGACCTTCCGTTGGCGCGGCAGCTCCACTTCGTGCTCGCTCCTTTGGCCAGGGCCGTCATGAATCACATCCCGCCGGCAGCCGCAGCCAAGTACTTGATGGCGGAGCAAAGGGTGCTTGAGAGCCCTGCAGTGCGGGCTCCGCTGATGACACCCACCCCGGACGAAGCAGCGGCCATTCGAGGAGAACTGGGCGAGGCCGCCCTCCCGCTTGATCCCGGGCGTCGGCACGCCCTGGGAGCATCAGAATCTTGAGCCAATCTTGAGGGAATCCTGCATGGGAGGTTGAGCCAGGCTGGCAACACTGAAACTACAGCCCGGACAAGCAGCACCGGAAGCACGGAGCAGCTTTGATGGGCGCGCGAACGTGTTGCAAAGTGGCTGGGACCTAGTGACAGGAGCGGAACATGGTGCTTGATGCATTTTCCGTGAGGGTTGCACTGGGCGTTGTCACGTTGACCCTGTTCGTGTTGTTTTGCACGTCCTACCGCCGAACTCGATCACCCTACGCGGGGTGGTGGAGCGTGGCACTGCTGCAGTTCATGATGGGTAACTCCGCGTTCCTGCTCAACGGCACACCGTTTCAGCTCTGGGCCAACCCGACGGGAAATGTCCTGGTGGTGGCAGGAGCGTTCAGTGTGTGGGCCGGCGCCCGTACTTTGCGGGACATGAAGGCGGCTCCTTGGCAATTGGCCGTGGCGCCCGTCATCACGGCCGGTGCTTCCGTCCTGGAAAACCCCGCTTCCAACGTGTGGTCCGGCGGATTCGTGTACCTCGCCATGATGACCCTTGGCATCGCGTTGGCCGCCCGCGATCTCTGGTTCATTAAAGCGACGCACGCCCAGGTCCATAAGGCCCTTTCCGTCGCGGCGGGCCTGTTGGCGGTCTACTACCTGGGGCGTTGGGTGGTCTACGCCGTGGAAGGCCCGGGCAGCGCAACGTTCCGTACATACTTCGGCCCCGCGCCATCGGGATTGGTTTCCTTGGTACTCCTGGTCACTGTGTCCTTCAGCATGACGGCGCTGAGCAGCGACCAACTGATCAAGGGGCTCCGCGAGCGCGCGACGCGGGACCACCTCACGGGTCTCCTCAACCGGGGTACCTTCCTGGACCTTGCCACTACCGAACTCAACCGGTTGCGTTCAACCGACTCGGGTGCGGCTGTGGTCCTGGCAGACCTGGACCACTTCAAGACGGTCAACGATGAACACGGTCACCGGGCAGGTGACTCTGCACTCAAGGCTTTCGCTGAGGCCTGCACGGCCTCCGTCCGTTCCACGGACCTGATAGGCAGGTATGGCGGCGAGGAGTTCATTCTTTTCCTCCCCGGCGCCACACAGGAACGGGCTGAAAGTATCGCGACTGAAATCAGCCGCCGCATGGCTTCCACGGATGTGCCTGAGGGCGTCTTCTTCCCCACGATCAGTTACGGAGTAACGTCGAGCTTTCCCGCCGACCAAGACCTCCATTCCATGATCGAGGCGGCAGACGCGGCCCTCTACAGCGCAAAATCGCAGGGAAGAAATCGAATTGTCGGAACAGACCGCCTCGGGGCGGCCATAATCGCTGATGGGGCACGATCATGACCAACAAGCAACTCACCACGAGGATCCAAGTCCAGCACAACCAGGAACTCAGCGAGTTCCGCCGTGACATCACCAGCCCGCCGTACCAGGCCGGCACTCCTACTGCACTGAATGCCGCCCGGCGTTCCGTCCGGATGGGCTCGGTGCAGTCCATGGAGGACGTCAACGCAAACCTGACCATCGTGGCCGACGTCGAAGGGCTGGCCTGGTTTACCGCCGACAAGGGCCTCCTGGGCAGTTGCATCACGGTGTCCATCGCCGGGCATCGTCGCAACACCGGCACGCGTGTGCACCTGCCGCTCGCTGAATGCGACGCGTGGATCGAAGCGATCATGGGTGGCTCATGGCTTGCCCACGTGTACCGCTCAGGACCGTCGGTGGAACGGGACGGCAGGCTGGACGTTGCCTCTTACCGGCTTTTCCTCGACGAACGGAGCAACCCCGTTGCTAAGCCGAAGGCAGTAGTGGACGATAACCTGCGGCGGTTGGATCTCTCTTGAGCGCGCTGGAGCCGGAACCAACACAGCCGGGCTGCGGTCCGGCTGACGTTGATTCGCGGGTTCGCGAGCTGGAACGGCAGGTTCACGCCCTCATGGCTGAACTCCACCTTTCCCGCCGGAAGCACTGCACCGCGCCGGTAACGGATCCACTGACCGGCGTGGGCAACCGCCTGGCTTTTGTTGACGCTTTCCAGGCAGCCCGGGAATCGGCTAACGCGGGCGGCGCTCCGCCGGCTCTTCTCCTGCTGAACCTCGACGGTTTCACCGCGCTCAAGAAGTCCGCCGGGCACGCCGCCGCGGACCAAGTACTGATGACCGCTGCGGTTCGTATTCGCTCGGCAGTGCGGGAGAACGACGTCGTAACCCGCCTGGGCGGCGACGAGTTCGCGATACTTCTGCCCGCCACGCCGCTCAACCGGGCCGCCGCCGTCGGGAACCGGATTTTGGCGGCGCTGGAGCCGAACATCGACCTCGGTGGGAACAGCGTCCGTTGCGGCGCGAGCATGGGCCTGCGGGTCGCCGAACCGCACCACACCGTTGAGGACCTCCTGCTGGAAGCCGATATGGCAGTGGAGGAATCGAAGGTCGAGGGCCGGAACAAACTCAGGATGTTCGATCCCGCAACGCTGCACGCACGGCAATTGCAGCGGCACATTGCCGGGGAACTGCGCGAAGCCATCCGCTCGGACCAGTTGGTTCTCTTCTACCAGCCCATCGTCGAGCTGGCGACGGGGCGCATTGAAGGCGCCGAGGCGCTGGTCCGCTGGAACCATCCCGTTCACGGACTCATCATGCCGGACCAGTTCATCCCGGTCGCGGAAACCACCGGGTTGATCGCCGAGCTGGGCCGGTGGGTTTTGCGCACGTCGGTTCGGCAACTCCGTTCATGGCGGGACAGCCCGGCCACGGAGGATCACGACTTCACCATGCGGATCAACGTCTCGGCGGCGGACCTCCAGAGCCTGGCGTTCGTGGATGACGTCCGGGAAGCCCTTGCCGGGGCCGGAATCGAGCCCGCTTCGCTCGTCCTGGAACTGACGGAAAGCGCAGTCATCCAGAACAACGAGCTTGACCGCTATACCCTGGCGAGCCTCCACCGGCTGGGTGTCGGGCTGGAGATCGACGATTTCGGTACGGGCTATTCGTCCATGGGTTACCTCAGGAAGCTTCCTGTGGACCGCGTCAAGGTTGACCGGGAGTTCGTGCGCGAGGTCGGCAAGGACCCCAGCCAGCTGGATTTCCTGGCCGCCATCCAGCAGGTCATCAGATCATGTGGCCTTGAGGGGATTTGGGAAGGGATCGAGACGGCGGAACAAGCCGAAGCCCTCCGAAGCATCGGCTGTTCAAGCGGCCAGGGTTACTACTTTGGCAGGCCCATGCCCGAGGCGGAGTTCACCGCCCGGTTGTCCCGGCAGCTGACCTGGCCGGCCTAGCAGAAACAAACACACGGCAGTTTAAAGCACAGGGCCCCGGTACTCCGGGAAGGAGTGACCAGGGCCCTGCGTTTCCGGTTGGACGCTTTAGCCGAAGTACTTCGGCAGCGTGGCCTCGTGTGCTTCGCGGAGGGCGTCCAGGGACAGTTCGTCCACGCCGTTGATCTCCAGCTTGCCGCCGGCAGCGTCAACAACACCGATCCGGAGGTGGGCGAAACCGCGGGCGGTGCACATGTCCTTGAAGCGGACTTCCTCGGAGCGGGGCACGGAGACGATCGCGCGGGCCTGGGACTCGGAGAACAGGGCCGTGAACAGGTCCACGCCGTCGCGCTCCATGAGTTCCTCAAGGGCGATCCGTGCGCCAACGCCGTAGCGCAGCGAAGATTCCACCAGGGCGGCCGCCAGACCACCTTCGGAGAGGTCGTGTGCTGCGTCCACCATGCCGTCGCGGGAAGCGTTGATCAGGATCTCACCCAGCGCACGCTCGGCCGCGAGGTCAACCTTCGGCGGCAAGCCACCGAGGTGTCCGCGCAGGTTGGACCATTCCGAGCCATCCAGTTCTGCCGCGGTGGTGCCGAGCAGGTAGATGGCCTGGCCGTCCTCGCGCCATCCCGACGGCGTGCGGCGGGCGACGTCGTCGAGCTTGCCCAGGACTGCCACCACGGGCGAGGGGTGGATCGGCGTGGTACCGGTCTGGTTGTACAGGGAGACGTTGCCGCCGGTGACCGGAACGCCGAGCTCCATGCAGGCGTCGGAAAGGCCGCGGATGGCTTCGGCGAGCTGCCACATGACGTCGGGGTCCTCGGGGGAACCGAAGTTCAGGCAGTCGCTGACAGCCATGGGCACGGCACCGGAGGTGGCCACGTTGCGGTAGGCCTCGGCCAGTGCCAGCTGTGCACCCTTGTACGGATCCAGGTACGTGTAGCGGCCGTTGGCGTCGGTGGCCAAGGCAACGCCGAGGCCGGTTTCCTCGTCAACGCGGACCACGCCGGCGTCATCCGGGAAAGCCATGGCGGTGTTGCCGCCAACGTAGCGGTCGTACTGCTTGGTGATCCAGGACTTGCTGCACATGTTCGGCGATGCCACCAGCTCGGTGACCGCAGCAGCAAGCTCGGACGGAGCCGACGGCCGGCCGGCGTCCTCAACGGAGCCGGTGAAGGTGTTCGCCTGAAGCGAGTCCTGCCACTCGGGCCGTGCGTACGGGCGGTCGTAGACGGGGCCGTCGTGCGCTACGGTGCGGGGATCGACGTCGACAATTACGTCGCCTTCCCACGTGATGATGAGGCGGCCGGTGTCCGTAACCTCACCCAACCAGGAGTACTCAACAGCCCACTTGTCCATCACGGCCTCGAACGCTTCCACGTTCTCCGGCGTGACGATTGCCATCATGCGTTCCTGCGACTCGGACATGAGGATCTCGCCCGGGGTCAGGGTGGGGTCGCGCAGCAGGACGGAGGTCAGTTCAACCTGCATGCCGCCGTCGCCATTGGAAGCGAGCTCGGACGTGGCGCAGGAAATACCAGCGGCGCCGAGGTCCTGGATGCCTTCAACCAGGGAGCCCTTGAAGAGCTCCAGGCAGCACTCGATCAGCACCTTCTCAGCGAAGGGGTCGCCCACCTGGACGGCGGGGCGCTTGGACGGCTTGGTGTCGTCAAACGACTCGGATGCCAACACGGAAGCGCCGCCGATGCCGTCGCCACCGGTACGGGCGCCGAACAACACAACCTTGTTGCCCTTGCCGGAAGCGTTGGCCAGGCGGATGTCCTCGTGGCGCATGACGCCAACAGCCAGGGCGTTCACCAGCGGGTTGCCCTGGTACACGGAATCGAAGACCATCTCGCCGCCGATGTTCGGCAGACCCAGGCAGTTGCCGTAGCCACCGATGCCTGCCACGGCACCGTGCATGACGCGTGCAGTGTCCGGGTGGTCGATCGCGCCAAAGCGGAGCGGGTCCATCACTGCGACCGGGCGGGCGCCCATGGAGATGATGTCGCGGACGATGCCGCCGATGCCCGTTGCGGCACCCTGGTACGGCTCCACGAACGACGGCGAGTTGTGGGACTCGATCTTGAACGTCACGGCCCAACCGTCGCCAAGGTTGGTCACACCGGCGTTTTCGCCGATGCCCACCAGCATGTCCTTCTTCATCTCCGGAGTAACCTTCTCGCCGAACTGGCGGAGGTGGTTCTTGGAGGACTTGTAGGAGCAGTGCTCGCTCCACATCACGGAGTACATGGCCAGTTCAGCGCCGGTGGGGCGGCGGCCAAGGACCTTGACGATCTCGTCGAACTCGTTCTGCTTCAATCCCAGTTCAGCCCACGGCAGTTCCGTGTCCGGCGTCTTGGCAGCGTGCTCAACGGTATCGATGTTGAACTTCTTGGTGGTTTCCGTGGTCACTTGTCGCCTCCCACAATCTTGGTCAAAACGGAGGTGAAGAAACCCAGGCCGTCGGTGTCGGAGCCGGCGCCATCAAGGGCTTCGGGACCGAATCCGGCCTCGACAGCGTGCTCAGGGTGTGGCATGAGGCCCACTACGTTGCCCGCAGCGTTGGAGATACCGGCGATGTCGCGGCGGGAACCGTTCGGGTTGAAGCCCACGTAGCGGAACACCACACGGCCCTCGGCCTCAAGGGCGTCCAGGGTCTTCTCATCGGCGATGTACTGGCCGTCCTGGTTCTTCAACGGAACCGTGATTTCCTGGCCCTGCTGGTAATCAAGGGTCCAGGCGGTGTTGGCGTTCTCGACGCGCAGCACCTGGTCCCGGCAAATGAACTTCAGGTGGTCGTTCTTGATCATGGAACCGGGCAGCAAGTGCGACTCGGTCAGGATCTGGAAGCCGTTGCAGATACCCAAAACCGGGAGCTTCGCATCGGAGTTGGCAGCATCGATGATCTTGGACATCAGCGGCGCGAAGCGGGAGATGGCACCCGCCCGGAGGTAGTCACCATAAGAGAAACCGCCGGGGATGATGACGGCGTCAACATCTCCGAGGTGGTCGTCAGCATGCCAGAGCGACACCGCCGTGCCGCCTGCAAGCCGTACTGCACGGGCGGCGTCGCGATCGTCCAGGGTTCCGGGGAAAGTGACGACGCCGATCCGGGCACCCGCGAGGCGGGGCTCAGCGGCGACGGCGACGGCCTCGCCAATCAGGGGGAGTGAAGTCATCTCAGGCCTCGACGACCTCGACGTTGACAACATCCTCGATCACCGGGTTGGAGAGGAGGGTTTCGGCAGCTTCGCGGGCCTGGGCCAGGATAGCTTCGGTCACCTCGCCGTCGACCGTCAGTTCGAAGCGCTTGCCTTGACGGACTGCGCTGAAGCTGTTGAAGCCGAGGCGGGGCAGTGCACCCACAATGGCTTTCCCCTGGGGGTCCAGAATCTCGGGCTTGGGCATGACGTCAACGACGATCCGGGGCATCCGGTAACTCCTGTGCGTGAGTTGGGTGAACCTTTAAATAAGGCTGCCGCGGAGGTGCCGTCTCACGCCGTTCAGCCGCATTCAACAGTGTCCTGAACACAGAGTTAGACACAGTCTCGAACTGCAGTGTTTGATCGGCATGGGAGGCGCTCCGCGAGCTTGCATCCCTATTCTACCGGGAGCGGCGCACATACCCTATTCAGCGGGATTCCGCGAGGAGCCCCCGCCGGTTCCCGGCAAATTGCTGCTGTTGGAGCACGACGGCGGCACTCGCCAGTGGCGGAGCGCGTCACTAGGATTGCCGCATGGCTGAGAAACCGAAGTCAATGGTGTTGGGCGTTGTGGCGGCGGCGGTCTTCGCCGGACTGGGCCGCATGGTGATCCAAAAGGTCAGGGCTGACAGGGCTGCACGAAACCATCGCGTGACCGGACCCTTGGACAAGGAAACCCGTGCCCGAATAAGCCGGGCCTTACGCACTCCGAACAAATAGGGGATGGATCAAACAGGCAATGGATTAGCGCACGTACAAATGCGCTAATCAACCGGGTTAATTCGCGTGAATCCGGCGTATTTTGGGTAGTACACGCGGGGCCAGGCCCCGGTACTGTTCAAGATCCAACCAGGAGGAACGATGACTGACCACATTGCCGAAGTATCCGCCTGTAGCGTTGGCAGCTGCGGATTCAACCACGATGGCTGCACCGCCTTCGGAATCACCATCGGTGGAACCCAGGACCACGCATCCTGCGCCACGTTCATCGACACCACCCGGATGGGTGGTCTTCCCAAGATCCTTGCCCACGTTGGTGCCTGCCAGCGTTCTGAATGCATCCACAACAACAACCTCATGTGCGAAGCCCATGACGTCAAAGTCGGTCCGGGGGCAGAAGCCGCAGACTGCCTGACGTACGAGCACGCCTGACAATATTCGCGGAAAACATTCAACAGAAAAGCGGGCGCATCCTTCCGGATGTGCCCGCTTTTCTGTGTGCGTCGGATCCGGAACTCGCTACTTCCGGCCGGCTTCCTGGGGGCTGTCGGCATCTTTGAGCTCTTGCTCGGCGGTCGCCTGGATCAAAGCAAGGAGTTCGGGGTCCAGGCCCGGGGCGAATTCTTCCTTGCGTTCCGGTGACATGGTGATGGGGAACCCGTCAGGCATGACATCGGTGGTCAACTCGGTCCCGTCGTTGGACGGCGAAGCTCCCCGGAAGACCTTTCCCGCCTCGCTCAGGTTGTCTGCGCTGAACGTGTATTGGATGCTCTGGAGTCCCATGTCCAGAAGCCGCTTCACTTCGGGGAACTGCTCGGCGTTGGTCTTCGGAATCGGCAGCACTTTGCCCCAATTGACCCCGAGGCTTTCGAGCGCCTTGGCGTAGGCGTTCTCGTGCGCCTGGTCCCGGACGATCAGGTAGGAGATGGTTGACCGGGCCGTCTTGTTGTCCGTCATCTCGTAGATGCGGCACTTCTGGAGCCTGCCGGTGGACTCGAGCATGAGGTTGTACAGCAGGTCCAGGACGAGGTTGCCGCTGTTGTAAACGTAGGAGCCGCTCCATGGGTTGCCGGCCGCGTCCACGGGCAAAGCGCCTTGCGCGCCGACCAGGTAGTGGTGGATGTTGCTGGTGTCCAGTGCGATATTCAGGGGAGTGGCTCCCTTGGCGCCTGGCTCGTCTACGGGATCTGTCTTCTTGCCTTGGTATCTCGGTGAGCCATCCAGAAGCTGCGAGATGGTGGTACCGATCAGTTCCACATGGCTGATCTCCTCTGTCCCGATCCCTTGAAGGAGGTCCTTGTACGGCTTCGAAGCGGGATCTCCGCGGAAGTTCATGCTTTGGAACAGGTATTGCATCATGGTGCGCATTTCGCCGAACTGTCCGCCGAGGCCTTCCTGGAGCGCGTTGGCTGCCGCGGGATCCGGCTCGTCGGCGGCGATTTCATTGATGAGAAGCTGGGTATGCAGGTACATTGCGATTCCTCACGTTGTCTCATGCTTTCCGTGGGATGGAATCCCTCTGCTGGCCACCCCGGACCCGCCTACCATAAGCATGCTTACTATTGGGATGCAATGGTCGAAGGCAAGACAGCCGGAGCATTCCGGACGCCGGAAACGCGGAAGGCTCTCAGCCTGCCACCTGATTGGTGAGGTCCCTTCCCTCGCGGAGGGCTGCGACGTTGGCCAGGACCAATTGTGCTGAACCTTTGGGTCGGTTGCCTGCAACGTGGGGAGTGATGATCAGGTTGGGTGCGGACCAGAGTTTTGAATCTGCCGGCAGCGGTTCCACCTTGGTGACATCCAATGCGGCAGCCCGCAGGCCGCCGTCGTTCAGGGCTGCGAGCAGGGCGTCCTCGTCAACTGTGGCACCGCGTCCTACGTTGATGAAGACGGCGGTATCCGGCAGTGCCGACAGGATGTCGCTGTTCAAGGAGTTCTCAGTCCCGGGGGTCGCAGGGAGGATCGAGACCAGGACGTCCGTTGCAGGCAGGATTTCCGGAAGGTCCTGCGTCGCGATGACGGGGAATCCGTAGCGCTCGCCAGCGGAGTTTGCGACGCCCGTGACCTTGGCGCCAAGCGCCGCAAGCAGGGGAGCGAGTTTGCCCGCGATGGAGCCGAAGCCCCAAATGGTGACGTTGGCGCCGTCGAGCGTGTACTGCTGTTCCGTGGCGGCAGCCGACTGCGCCACGTTGTAGGCACGGTCCCAGGTTGCGGTCTTTTGCGCATCGTGAAGCGAATCGAGGCGCCGGACGGTAGCGAGGATCAACGCCAGGGCGTGCTCGGCAACCGGGCCGTCGTGGAGTGAGCGGCCGGAGGTGATGGCGATGTGGTCCGCGAACCCTGCTGCGAGTACAGAGTCCGGGCCGGCCGCCAGTGTCTGCACGAGTTTGAGGTGAGTCATCCGCTCCGCTGCGTCCGCGAGGTTTGCGCCGGTGTTCTGCCAAACAACCAGGACCTCCGCGTCGAGGTGTTCCTCCGGGAGCGGCTGGTCTGCGCGGTAAGAGGCCACCTCCGCTTCGGAGGCCGACAGGTCCAGGTTGATCGTGTGGGGGACGAGGATCTTCACGGGAGCTCCATTGCTGGGAAGGGTGGCTGGTACGTAACCGAGGCTACCGGTTGGTGGTGGCCGTTGCCCCTTGGGAAGTCGCCCCTAGCAATGTGACGGTCAACACTTTATGGTTGTAGGACGTTCGACGTCGCACGTGGCATGAGAAGGTCACGTGACGTCGTTCGACATCATTGGCATCCCGGAAGGAACAAAGGATTTGAGATTCCCTGCATCCCCGCTCGCCCGCATCACTGCAACAGGATTCCTTGGTTGTGCCCTGCTTGCCGGACTTGGTCTCCCTGCGACGGCAGCCCCCATCCCCCCGAATACGCCCACCACGCCCCCAGGTACCTTCACGGAAGCCAACCTTGCCGCCGACAGGACGGCAGCCAATTTCTTCTACCGGATCCCCGCGCTGGCCTACCTGGGCAACGACGTGGTCCTGGCCGCGTGGGACGGCCGCCCCGGCAGTGCCGCGGATGCGCCCAACCCCAACTCGATCGTCCAGCGCCGCAGCACGGATGGCGGCAAGACCTGGGGCCCTGTGCAAGTGATCGCCGCCGGTCACGTGGCGGATGCCAGCGGGCCGAAGTATGGCTACAGCGATCCCTCGTACATCTATGACGCCGAAGCCAAAAAGGTCTTCGCTTTCTTCGTCTACTCCAAGGACCAGGGTTTCGGCGGCAGCCAATTCGGCAACGACGATGCTGACAGGAACGTCATTTCCTCGGCGGTCATCGAGTCCATGGACGGTGGCGTCACCTGGAGCCAGCCGCGCCTCATCACCAACGTCACCAAGCCCGGAACCAGCAAGACCAACCCGGTGGCCGGCGATGTGCGGTCCAACTTTGCCTCGTCCGGCGAGGGCATCCAGCTCAAGTACGGCCCGTACAAAGGCAGGCTGATCCAGCAATACGCCGGCGATGTCCGGCAGGCCGACGGCACCAATAAAATCCAGGCCTACAGCGTCTACTCGGACGACCACGGAGTGACGTGGAAGAAGGGCGCCAACGTTGGCGACCGCATGGATGAGAACAAGACGGTGGAACTCTCAGACGGCCGCGTACTTTTGAACTCGCGGGACAATGCCAACCAGGGCTACCGCAGGGTGGCCGTTTCCACCGACGGCGGCGTCACCTATGGGCCGGTTACGCAGGACACTGAGTTGCCTGATCCCGCCAACAACGGAGCCATCGCCCGCATGTTCCCTAACGCGGCGCAGGGTTCAGTCGACGCGAAGAAGCTCATTTTCACGAACGCCAACTCCAAGACTGGCCGCGAGAACGTCTCCGCCCGTGTCTCTTGCGACGACGGCGCCACCTGGCCGGGCGTCCGCACCATCCGCCCGGGGTTCTCCGCATACTCCACGGTGACCCGCATGGAGGACGGCAAGTTTGGCGTGCTCTACGAAGGTAACTACACGGACAACATGCCGTTCGCGAAGTTCGACGACGCCTGGTTGAACTACGTCTGCGCACCGCTCTCCGTACCCGCTGTCACCACAGCCCCCGGCGCGACGCAGCAAGTCCCGGTGACCATCACCAACCAGGAAGCCACCACGCTCTCCGGCGCGACCGCCAGCATCTACACTCCCATTGGATGGTCGGCCACCACGGTTCCTGTCCCGTCCCTGGCGCCGGGTGCCTCTGCCACGGTCAGCGTGGCGCTCACCGCACCCGCCAACGCCAGCGGACCGCAAAACCTGAACGCAGTATTCACTGCCGCGGATGGCCGGGTTTCACAGTTCACCTTCACTGCCACCGTGCCGGTAGCACCGCAGGTGGGCCTCACGATCACCGGCAGCGCACCGGCCCGCGACGTCGTCGCCAGCCCTTACCAGGCGGGCGAAGTCCTCAACTATTCCTTCACCGTCAAGAGCACGTCCACCGTCACGGCCAACTCCGTTCCCGTCTCCGGCACGTTCGACTCCGGCTTCCTGCCGCCGTCGGCCCCCAACTGCCGGTACAACAACCTGGCCGCAGGTGCCAGCTACACCTGCACCACCGCCAAGCACGTGATCACGGCCGCCGACATCGAGCGCGGGTACTTCCTCCCGGAAGCCACCTTCAGCATCACGTCAAGCACGACGCCGTCACTCACCAAGACGGTGCCGTTTAGCGGCGCCGCGGTCGCCTTGCGTGACGGCCTGGTGGCAGCCGACATCAGCGGGGCGCGTGCCGACGTCGGGCGTGACCTCGCGAGCCAGCCCTACGCTGCCGGTGACCTTGTCCCGTATACCTTCACAGTGAAGAACACGAGCCCCCTGACGGAGAAAGTGGTTCCCACGGCAGGCAACTTCACCCCCTTCCTCCCTGACGGTCCGGGCAACTGCAGATACCTGTCGCTGCCGGCCGGCCAGAGCTACCAGTGCGCGACGCCGCGCCACACAGTGACCGCCGGCGAAGAGGCCCAGGGGTTCTTCGTTCCATCCACCACGTGGGAGGTCAGTGCAGCCGGCCAGGGCATCAGGACGTACGAGGTCAACGGAGGTGAGGTGGACCTGAAAGTCCGCGACGCTGCGCTCAGCGCCACCGTGACCGCCGAGTGGAAGGACGCCGACGGGGACCGCTACGCGAGTGCGGGCGACCCCGTGACCTACACCTACACTGTGGGCAACGCAGGGAATGTGGCGGTGTCCGGAGTTGAGGCCCCGGAAGCGGGCATCTCCGAGGATCTCCTTCCGGCCGGGGAAACTGTATCCACAACCAGCGAGCATGTGCTGACAGCTGCCGACGTAGCGGCGGGCGGCCTGAATGCTGTGTCCTTCGAAGCGACGGCACGCAACGGCTCCAAGGAAGTTGCTGTCGCTGCCGAGGGCGAGCCGCTGGTCCTTGATGTGCAGCCCGAACAGCCAACGCTTGAGCCCCGGCTAATTGTCCAGGACTTCGAGGAACGGGTGGCACCGGTTGATTTCGGCACAGCGGACAAGTACCGCAACGGCCAAAAGGTGACCTTGGAGGGCCTTGAATATGGCCAGTGGTACTACGTGTACCTGAACAAGACCAGCTATCGGCTTGGATGGATCTTCCCCACCACGGATGACACGGTGGAATTCATCCTTCCCGCGGACGTAAACAACGGGCGGGACGACGTTGTGGTGCTGGATAAGGACGGCGCCGAGGTGTCCTTTGATCGCTTGCAGGTGACGCCGAAGGGCTGACGCAAGCTGTGCCGCGGATCCGGTCCGGGTGGGCTAGCCTGCCCGGACCGCTGCGCCTGCCCGGACCGATGCGCCGAGGGGGATGACGTGGGGTCGCCCGTCGGTTGGTTCATTGATGACGTGGGCATTGAGCTCAAAGACCTGCTGTAGCAATTCGGGGGTGACCACGGCTTCCGGTGTTCCCTGGGCGATGATCCTGCCGTCCTTCATGGCCACCATATGGTCGGAGTACCGCGCGGCGAGCGAGATGTCGTGCAGGACCATCACCACAGTCCGCTGGTGTTGGCGATTGAGGCGGCGGACGAGTTCCAGGACGTCCACTTGGTGGGCCAGGTCGAGGTAGGTGGTGGGCTCGTCCAGCAGCAGGATGCCGGTTTCCTGGGCGAGGGTCATCGAGATCCAAGCGCGTTGACGCTGACCTCCGGAGAGGTCCTCCAGCGGAGTATCGGCCAGTTCACTGATGTCCGTGGCTGCCAAGGCCTCTTCGACGACGGTTTGGTCTGCAAGGGAAAACTGTTGGTACCACTTTTGGCGGGGGTGCCGTCCACGCGACACCAGGTCCGCCACGGTGAGGCCTGAGGGTGCCGTAGGGGTTTGCGGCAGCACGCTGATCTTGGTGGCGATGTGCCGTGTGGACTGCCCGGCCAGCGGCCCTCCGTCCAGAAGCACCTGCCCGGAGCGTGGCTGAAGCAGCCTCCCGAATCCGCGCAACAGGGTTGATTTGCCGCAGCCGTTGGGCCCGATGATGGACGTGACCTGGGCATCGGGGATCGCGAGGGTAAGATCCTGGATGATGTCACGCCCGTCGTAGCCCAGGGTGAGGTTCTGAGCCTGAAGGCGGCCCTGGGACTGTGGGGGGTTGTTCAACTTAGCCTCCGTTGGTACTTCAGGAGCAGGTGGATCAGGAATGGGGCACCGAGCACTGCGGTGGCGACCCCGACCGGCAGCGGTGCACTCAAAAGGTTCGCGGAGGCTGTATCGGCCAGCAGTACGAAAACGGCTCCGACAAGGGCAGAAACACCAACAGGGGGAATGACGCTTCCGGTGAGGGATCTGGCGATCTGTGGGCTGGCAAGGGCTACGAAAGCGACGGGACCGGCGATCACAGTGGCGAGCGATGCCAGGAGAACCGCGATGGTCAGGACCGACAACCGTACCGCGCCAATACGGGAGCCCAGGCCTACGGCGGTATCTTCGCCGAGGCTGGTCAATACCAGCCAGCGTCCGCTGACCATGGCGGCCGCAATCAGGACGACGGCCGCCAGCGCCATCGGCTGGACGGTTTCCCAGTCCTTTCCGTTGAGTGATCCCATCATCCACGTCAGCGCCTGCGCAGCGCTTGTCACGTCACCAAGCGTGAGGATCCATGTAGTCAGGCTTGCTGCGAGGCCCGATATTCCCAGACCGGAGAGCACCAAACGGTAACTGTCCAGGCCGCGTCGGTACGCGAGCAGGTAGACAGCCACACCGCTGACGATGCCGGCCGCGAAAGCTGCCACGGGCATGCCGATGGTCGCTGCGACACCGCTGAGTCCTGCATGGCCGCCACCGGCAATGACGAGCACCGCGACTGCACCGAATGAGGCTCCAGCCGTAACGCCGAGCAGGTCCGGGCTTGCCAAGGGATTGCGGGCAACAGTTTGCGTGATGGCGCCGGCAGCCGCGAGTGCTGCTCCAACAACTACGGCTGCCACCATCCTTGGCGCCCTGAACTCCGTCACCGCAAGGTGCGTGCGCGGATTGCCCGCATCGCCGAACAGGGCTCGCAAGACGTCGGGATAGGGCAACGGGGTTCCGCCGAAGGCGACGTGCAGCGCCATCGCTGCAAGGAGGGCCAGCGCCAAGGCGCCGGCCACCATCACGATGCGCACGTTCAGCCGGATGGACACCGGCCCCATCCGCAGTGCCCTGATGGGCACTGTGCGGGGTGGAGTCTTGGTATCGGTCAAGGTCATAGCGTTGCCAACCTGCGTTTGCGGGCCAAATGAATGAAGAAGGGCGCCCCGATGACAGCCAGGACAACCCCTACCGAGAGTTCGCCGGGCCTCGCGATGATCCGCCCGGCCGTATCTGCCAGGAGAAGGACAGTGGCGCCCGTTACGGCTGAAACGGGCATCAGAAGGCGGTAGTCCGGACCGGTCAGCGCGCGGGTGAGGTGCGGAACCAGCAAGCCGGCGAAGGCAATCGGACCCGCCAGTGTGACTGCCGACCCTGCCAGCAACGTGACTGCCGCAATCCCGGCGGCACGTGCCCTGAACACGGAGATTCCCAGCGAAACCGCGGTATCCGCTCCGAGAGCCAAGGCGTTCAACGGGCGGATGTTAAAGACAGCCAAAGCCGTTCCCACGACAATGAACGGCCAGACCATGGAAGCGACATTTCCCTGTCCAGCCAGGGAACCCACCTGCCAAAACCGCAAGGTGTCCAGGGCTTCATCATTGAGCAGGACGATCCCGGCAACCAGTCCGGAACACAAGGCGGTGACCGCGGCTCCCGCCAGAACCAAGGTCACGGGAGTGGAACCATGGCGGGCTGCGGAACCGATGGCGAAGACGAGGATGCTGGCGGCGAGCGCTCCGACGAAGGCAAGGCCTGCCTGGGTCAACACCGGTACATCCCCAACCAGGGCCGTCGCCGCCACTATGGCCAACGCGGCGCCCTGATTGATTCCCAGAAGCCCGGGATCAGCAACGGGGTTCCGCGTATGCCCCTGCACCAAGGTCCCTGCCAGTCCGAGGCATATGCCGGCTACGATGCCCAGGACCGTCCGCGGCCACCGAAGCTCGCGAATGGTGACGTCCATGACGCTTCCGTCAGGGGTAAAGACGGCATGCCACGCGTCCTGGAGCGAAGAAGGCTGACCGCCGATGCAGATACTCAAAACAACGGCCGCCATGAATGCAGGTACTGTTGCCGCGACCCACCACCCGGCACGTCTGCGGCTGCTGCGAGCACCCTGCGCCGGTGCCGTCCGCCGCGTCACTCCCGGGGCAGGGGCGGTGTCCAGTGTCTTCACGTCTTCCTTCTATTACGTCAAGTAATCATGCGGTAATTCCCCAAGTGCTGCTACAGTCTACGGCAGGCACAGGTAAGGCTTACCTAAATGTCCGATCTTCGTCACATCTTTTCGAAAGTGATTCCGTGAAAACACGCATCCTCAAGCAGCTCGGTGTCCTCACCGCCGGGCTCGCCCTCATGGCCACATCGGCTTGCGGCGCCCCGGCCGCCTCCACCCAGCCCGCCACCACACCGTCCGCGGAAGCCGCAGGTTTCCCGCTGACCATGGAGCACACCATGGGCTCCACCACCATCGAATCGGTGCCCAAGCGCGTCGTTGCCCTGGACCCCAGCTACATTGACGCGACGCTCCTGCTTGGTGCCGACCTGGTGGGCTACGTCCAGTACCGGCAGGACCCGAAGTCGCCCTTCGCTCCCTACCTCGGCGATGTAGCGGATGCCACCAAGGATTCAGTCAACGTCGGCACCCTGGCCGAGCCCAATCTGGAGAAGATCCTCGAACTCCAACCGGACCTGATCGTCTCAGCCAAGGTGCGCCACGAAGCGTTGTACCCGCAGCTGTCCAAGATCGCTCCCACCATCTTTTCTGTCAGCACAGGGCCTACGTGGAAAGAGAATGTCGTCTTCCTCGGTGAGGCGTTGGGCAAGAAGGACAAGGCCGAAGAGCTCGTCAAGTCCTACGAAGAACGTGCGCAGAAAGTTGGTGAGGCCATCCTCGCCAAGAAGCCTGACGCTACCTATTCGCTGATCCGGTTCACCGGCGGGGACACCGCGCGCTTGTACTCGTCCAACTCCTTCATCGGCGAGATCATGTCCGACATGAACATCCCGCGCCCGAAGGATGCCCCTGACAGCGAGAAGGAAATCTTCGTCCCACTGTCCTCCGAGCAGATCCTTGAAGGCGACGCACAGCTGGTCTTGGTCAGCGCTTACACACCGCCGGGGGCCGAGGGTGACAAAGCCCGCGCACAGCAGGAAGCCTTCCAGTCCAACCCGCTGTGGCAGCGGCTGCAGGGTGAGGTCAAGCAGGTTGACGACGGAACGTTCCTCGCCTCCGTCAGCATCCAGGGTGCCCACGCTGTGATCACTGAACTGGCCAAGCACTACGGCGTTGACCCGCTAGAGCCGTAACCGTCCGGCCATCCGCTGAATCTCCTTGCGCCCTCCGGCGCACCACGATCGCGGCGCACCACGCATCCCGGCGTCCTATTTGGACGTCGGGATGCGTTCTTTTGGCTGCATTATGACAAGACAAAATTCACAAAGTGTGCTGTATGTCATATTTTCCTCTCACTCTGTACTCTGTGACTCGGTTGGTTGCTTAGTTTTGACAGGACCTGTCAAAAGGCAACCAACTCCAGTTGACAGGCCACGGCGATGGAGCCCTGGCCTTACTCAGTGAAAGGTGCAAGCACTCGTGAACTCACAAGGAAAGAGCTTCGTCAGAAGCGGGGGGCTTCGAAAGGCAGCGGCACTCGCCGTTGGGTTGCCTTTGCTGCTCTCTTCCATGGCGTTGCCGGCCCAGGCCTCCCCGGCCCAGGAGAATGCGCCCGGGAACGTTGCAGGCGTGGCCAAGAAGAACCTTGACCCCAGCGCCTATAAGGACGGCCGCTACATGGTTGTCCTCGCGGAAAAGCCTGCGGCTACTTACGACGGCGGCACCCCGGGTCTTGCGCCGACCAAACCGGAGGAGGGCAAGAAGCTCGACGCTGACAGCACCGAGGTGAAGGAGTACCAGGTACACCTTCAACAGCAGCAGCAGGAAGTGGCGAAGCGGGAAAACGTCACGATTGAACGCGACTTCACCACCGCCGTCAACGGCTTCAGCGCCAACCTGACGGCGGACCAGGCCATCAAGCTGGCCAAGGACCCCAAGGTCCTGCTGGTAGCACCTGACACCCAGTACGCCCCCGACTACTCCACCACCGACTTCCTGAAGCTCAGCGGACCCAACGGCACGTGGGCCACCCAGTACGGTGGGCAGGATAACGCCGGCAAGGGCACCGTTGTTGGCGTGATCGACACCGGTTACACGCCGTCCAACCCGTTCTTCGCCGGAGAGCCCGTCGGCCCGCTGACAGGCAACCCCGAGGTCGGTGTCCCGTACCGCACCGCCGACGGCAAGATCGCCATGCTGAAAGCCGACGGCGACACCTTCATCGGTGAATGCCAGCCCGGCACGGGAACCGGCGCGGACTATGACGGCAGCGCGTGCAACTCCAAGGTGCTCAGCACCCACTACTTCGCCGACGCCTTCCTCGAAACCGTTCCCGAGGAAAACCGTGCCCCCGAGGAAGTCATCTCCCCGGTGGACGTGGACAGCCACGGCACGCACACCGCCAGCACGGCCGCAGGCAACGCCAACGTGGAAGCCACGGTGGACGGTCGAAGCTTCGGCATCACCAGCGGCGTCGCACCGGCCGCCAAGCTCTCCATCTACAAGGTGTGCTGGGAAGACACCGATCCTTCCACCGGCGGCTGCTACGGCTCCGCTTCAGTTGACGCGATCGAACAGGCCATTCTGGACGGCGTTGACGTGCTGAACTACTCGATCTCCGGCTCGGCAACGTCCACCACCGATCCCGTTTCGCTGGCGTTCCTTTCCGCCGCGTCCGCCGGGATCTTCGTGGCCACGTCCGCAGGCAACTCCGGACCCACGGCCAGCACCGTCAACCACGGTGCACCCTGGCTGACCACCACTGCCGCCACCTCGTTCTCGCAGGAACTTCAGGGCACGGTCGAATTCTCCGATGGCAGTAAGTTCCGCGGAGCGAGCATCATGAACCGCGAGGTGACCGGTGCCGGCGTCGTGCTTTCCACGAACGCTGCCAGCGGAGAAGGCGACGCTGCGCTCTGTGCCCCCGGGTCCCTGGACCCTGCCAAGGTGGCCGGCAAGGTTGTTGTCTGTGACCGTGGCGTGGTGGACAGGACCGCCAAGAGCGCCGAGGTGCTCCGCGGCGGTGGCGTGGGCATGATCCTGGTGAACCTGACGGAATCGTCGCTGGACACCGACAAGCACGCCGTTCCCACCGTCCATGTGAACCCGCCCGCGACGCAGACCATCAAGGACAAGGTCTCGGCCAACCCCGCTGTTACCGTTTCCCTGCTGAACCGCGACACCACGGGCCTCCCGGCCGAAGCCCAGCCGCAGATCGCCGGTTTCTCTTCCCGCGGGCCTCTCCTCGCCACCGACTCGGACCTGCTGAAGCCTGACGTTTCCGCCCCCGGGGTTGCTGTTCTGGCGGGTGTGTCGCCCATTGCCACCGGCGGCGAAAACTTTGGCTTCCTTTCCGGAACGTCCATGGCATCACCCCACGTGGCCGGTTTCGGTGCCCTCATCCTGGCAAAGAACCCGCAGTGGTCCCCGGCCACGGTGAAGTCGGCCATGATGACCACCGCCGGCCAGGTGAAGCTGGCCAACGGTTCCCCGAACAAGGACGTCTTTGCCACGGGTGCAGGCCAAGTGGACCCCGCCAAGGTGCTGTCGCCGGGCCTCGTGTACGACGCAACCACGGAGGACTACCTCAAGTTCATCCAAGGCACAGGCATGGATCTGGGCATCGAAGGACTGGGAACCACCCAGCCGAGGGACATGAACGTCCCGTCCTTCGCGCTCGGTAACCTGGCCGGCAAAATCGAGGTCACCCGCACCGTCACCGCGCTCACACCAGGCATGTACCGCGCCACCGTCAACGTTCCCGGCGTCAACGTCAAGGTCACACCGTCTGTGCTGAACTTCGGTGCTCCGGGCGAAAAGAAGACGTTCAAGGTGCAGTTCGAGAACAACAACGCCGCCCTGGGCAAGTTCGCCATGGGATCGCTGAGCTGGCAGGGCGCCAACACGACCGTTACTTCGCCCATCGCCGTCCGTCCGCAGTCCGTCATCGCGGACAAGGCGCTGGCCTTCACCGGCACCGGCCCCAACGGTTCGGGCACCATCAACATCGTCTCCGGCACCAACCTGCCCGTGGGAGTAACGGTTGATGGTTTGTCCAAGGCGGATTCCTCGGCCATTGAACTGGTCCCGGGCCCCTTTGCCGGCGAAACCAATGCATCCAACTTCGTGAAGAAAGTGACGGTAGGGGAGGGCAGCGCCTTGGCCAAGTTCTCGGTCATCTCCTCTGACGAGGCCGCGGACTTCGACATGCTCGTCCTGACCCCCGCCGGTCAGCAACTCCCCGCAGCCACACCATCGGCAAGCGAATCGGTGACAGTCCCCAACCCGGCCCCCGGCGATTACTACGTCTTCGCCAACCTGTACGCCAGCCCCACCAACCAGCCCACCAAGGCAACGGTTGATGCTGCGGTCCTGGGAGCCAACGAGGGCAACGCCACCGTGACCCCGAACCCGATCCGCCTCGCCAACGGCAAGGCCGGCACCATCTCCTTGAACTGGACCGGCCTGGAACCGGGCTCCTACATTGGTCGCCTGACCTTCGCCGGAACAAGTGAACCGAGCTTCGTCACAGTAGTGGTGAGCCCGGGGGGAACCGCCGTCATTCCGGACGCGGAAGACCCGAAGAAGGAGAAGAAGGACAAAAAGGACCACGGCAAGATCCGCGGTGACGAGCCCACGCAAAGCAACAACGCCGGCTAGGTCCATCTCCTCGCGCTACGTAAACGGCAGTGGCCGGCGGAAGATCCCGCCGGCCACTGCCGTTTCGTGTACTCAGGAGGCGCCGGTTGAACCGCCTGTGCCGCCCAGGAGCGGGGAAATGCTGCGCCAGCGGGCGATCTCGCAGCCATCGGTCCGGCTGAAGGTGCTGTCTACCCTTCGGCCGCGGAACCACCCCGTCACCCGGGCGACCTGCGGACCGCCGTACTGTTGCGTGCAGGTCCGGTCCGGCCGTGGAACCGGAAAGAAGGCTTCCTCGCCAAACTGCTCGACGGCGGCCAGCGCCGCAGGCGCGTCCGGAAGGTTCGACTGAATCGAACCCGGGTCCGGCGAAAGTACGCCGTCTACCGACCGGAGGCGGAACTCCCGTGGCTCAGCGCCGGGTGCCTCTGTCAGCGCGACCGTCAGGTCGACGTCGTACTCGCTGTTCTGCGTGGAATCCATGGTGACCTTTCGCTGGTGGCGGCGGGGTGCCCGGGCAGTCCACGCTGGGCCGGATCAGCCCGGCTGCAGCGCTTCCAGGAGCGGCTGAACTGCCTGAAGCACGCGGGCACGCAGCTCTTGGGATTCTGCTGCGAAAGCCCTCTGGTATTCAACGTACTCGGCTTTGCCCTGCGGTGTCTCGATCCTGATGGGCGGGTAGCCCCATTCTTCGAGATCGTAAGGGGAAGCCTGCATGTCCATGGTGCGGATCCGCCACGACAGTTCAAAGCAGTCCATGACAAGCTCGCCGGGCAGCGCCGGAGTCAGCTTATAGGCCCACTTGTACAGGTCCATGTTGGCGTGCAGGCAGCCGGGTTGCTCCATGTTGCGCTGGTTTTCCCGGGTGGGCGCGAGCTCGTTGAGGGGAACGGCGTCCGGCGTATAGAAGCGGAAGGCATCGAAGTGTGAACAGCGGATGCGGTTCTGCTCCACCACCTCATCCGTCCCCTCGCTGCCGAGCCGCAGCGTGAGGTACTCGTGGCGGAGGTCGAACTTCTCCTGCCGGTACACCATGGCCCATTCGTGCAGGCCGAAACAGCCGAACTGTGCCGGCCGCTTCGCCGTGCCTCCCAGGATGATTCCGGCAAAGCTGACGGCTTCGGCGCGTTCACCCAGGAAGCGTGACCGGTCAAAGGTGACGGCCGGCGTACCCGGCGGCAGGCCGACGCCGGCGAGGTCGCCGTCGTCGAGCAAGCGGTAGAACTTCCAGTGTGCGCGTTCCAAGGCACGTTCGCCGCTGAGCACCGTCCCGTCGCCCGGGTGCCATCGCAACAATTGCCCCGGTTTCTGAGTGTAGTACGTGAAAAGGAAGTCCTCCACGGGGTGTTTCTTCCCCGCCGAGCGGCGCGCAAGATACGGATCCGCGTAACGCGCGACGCGGGCATGATGGGCAGCCTCCAACCCGAGCCATTGCTCCTGGGGGAGGTGCTGCGGCCTACGCTGCTCCACCGCTGGAACCCAGGATGCTGCTGACCGCGTCCCACATGGCAATCCGGCAGCCGTCGGTGCGGCTGAATTGAGCCGCCACCTCCACGCCGTTCACGGCGCCGGTGACTTTGGCTGTTTGGGGGCCGCCGTACTGCTCCGTGCAGGCCTGATCTGTCTTCACGGGTGCAGGGTTGAGCAGCGACGGATTGTTCTTCAGGGCAGTGCAGGCTGCCGCCGCCGTTGGGTGCTTGGACTCGGCGGCCGGTGCGCCGTCAACGCACACGAGCGTGAAGTTCCTGGGTGTGGCCTCGGGCGACTCCAGCAACGTGATGGACAATTCGGCGTTGCCCTGCCCGGGCGTCGGAGCCGTGCCGGGGAGGCTGGGGTTGGGGCTGGTGTCCTCCGGGCCGAGCGTGGTGGGAACCTGTGTGGGTGTGTTGCTTGGGCTGGTTGGGCCACTGGGGCTGGCGGACGACGGCGGCGTGGACGTTGGGCTGCCCGTCCCGCCTGGCGCGGGGGTGCTCGAGCAGGCAACGAGTCCACCGCCCGACAGTCCGGCCACGGTCAGGACTACCAGTGCGGAACGAACGAATCGCGATCGCATCGAAATCTCCTTGGTTGCCGTCCATTTTACGCTGTGGGATCAGCCCTGCCGCTCGGAGCCCCGGAGGACTAGCCTGTTGCTCGGGTGTTGCATCGGGTGTGGTCGCTGGAATTCGGGCGACCGGAAGCACGGAGGAGGATTCGGGTGGAACAGTGGGCGCAGGATGCGGAACAGCGCGCGGGGCATGATCCCGCGACGGGATATGCCCCCGTCAACGGACTTCAGATGTATTACGAACTGCATGGCGACGGCGGTACGCCGCTGTTGCTGCTGCATGGAGGCTTGTTTGATATCGAGCAGCAATTCGGCCCTTTGATCCCCGGCTTGTCGAAGGGCCGGAGGGTTATCGCTACGGACTTCCAGGGTCACGGCCGGACCAACGACATCGAGCGGCCTTTGAACACCCGGGATCTTTCATCGGATGTCGTGGGGCTTTTGGATCATTTGGGGGTGGGTCAGGTTGATGTCTTTGGGTTCAGTGTGGGCGGGGCAGTCGCGCTGCACCTGGCCATCAATCATCCGGAACTGGTCCGCAAGCTTATCGTTTCCTCGGTGTCGTTCCGGCCGGAGGGCGACAGGGGTGAAAACACCGATGCGGTGGCATCGATGACCGTTGACATGATCGCCGGCACGCCTATGGAGTCACGCTATCTCGCTGTCTCTCCCCATCCCGACCGCGAGCACCTGCAAGGACTGCTGGACAAGCTTGGAAGCTATGACTCAGGTGGTGGCGGATGGAGCGACGATGAAATCCGGGGCATCGAGGCACCTACATTGATCACCGTTGGCGATTGCGACATGGTCAAGCTCGAGCACGCCGTGCGGTTCCTCCAGCTTCGGGGCGGGGACGTGAACGGTGATTTTGAGGGTGTGCCGGCGTCCCAGCTCGCGGTCTTTCCCGGCACAACACACTTCTTCGGGCTGGCAAGGACAGCCCTGGTGCAGGATGTCGTGACAACTTTCCTGGACGCGCCTCCAGCGGCTGGATACCAGGACGTTCAGGGCCAGGACTAGCCATCCCGGGAATAGTGAGTCGTTCAGGGAGCAGTAGCTACGAACCGTTGCTGCCTCTTTGTGTGGCCGCGATCAGTCCAGTCATGGCTTGGTGGAGTTTGGCGACTTCTTCCCGGCTGAGCTGCAGCCGTTCGCGGATCTCGCCCGGGACTGCCAACGCCTGCTCACGCAGGGCTGCCCCCTTGTCCGTGAGCATGACGGCCAAGGCGCGCTCGTTGCCGGGCACACGCTCCCTCGTGATGAGCTCAGCCTCTTCCAGCCGGCGGAGCAGGGGAGAGAGCGTTGCGGGCTCGTGAAGGAGTGCCTCGCTGATGTCCTTGAGCGTCCGCGGGCTCCGTTCCCACAGTGCAAGCATCACCAGATACTGGGGGTGCGTGAGTCCCAAACGCTCAAGGACCGGCTTGTAGACGCCAACCACGGTGCGTGAGGCAACCGTCAAAGCGAAGCAGAGTTGCCGTTCCAACAGGAGATCGTCGGTTTCCTGCGTTGTATCGCTGACGGTGGTCATTGCCGTTCTCCTGTTGCTTGGCCTCTGTTGCCGGTGATTAGTTAGTGCACTAATTATTAGCGTACTATGGAGGTGTTGAACCGTCGAAATTGTTGATTCGAAATAAGGAGCCAATCCGGTGGCAAAGGAATCCTTCGCCCAGAAGTTCATGCGTGCAACAGGGAAGCTGCGGGTCATTTTTGGCCCGGCGCACAGCAGCTCCATTGACCATGAGATGACGGAGGACAACCGCAAACTCCTTGCCCAGCGCCAGGCCGAGACGCAGCAGTGGGAAACCCTTCGACGCCCGGACGGCAGCACTTACGTGGTTCCCCGCAATCCGGACGACAAGTCGCTGCGGTAGGGCGGCCCTTCCCTTCGGGACAACCGGGTTTCCAAGGCCTGTTGCCCAGCGCCTTTTTGCCCCTCCGGGCGTAAAATTGCCTCACTAGAACGGCGCGTATGCGCCCTGCCGATTTTTCTCTCTCCCGTCGGAAGGAGGTGAAAAACATGGGACGCAAGTTGGAAGGCTTCCAGCATGTGACCGAGAGGCTGCAGTCCGTCTTTGGACCGGCAACCCACGGCGACACCGACACTCCTGTGGTGCACAAGCATGATGAGTTCGAGACCGCTTCCGAGGCTGACCTGAAGAACTTTGATGTCGAGACGGATTCCGAGGGGCACCATTACGCCGTCCGGAACAATGATCCCGGACCGACCACCACCGACTACTCTTTGTGACCAAGCGTGACCCCGGCCGCCGGTTGCCCGCAGTGGCACTGTCGTGCAGCTAATCAGCATGCTTATCATGTGAAGTGCACGGATGTTTCCGGAACTGAGGGGGCCGTCAATGAGTACTCACGATGACGCTGCAATGGCGCAAGGGGGCCAAGGGCTGCAGGGAGGTCCAGCACAACACAGAGGCCCACAGCGGCCGGACTACACCCAACAGCAGTACCCGACAGCGAGTTCACGGCCCACCCGTACCGCAGCCGTGTGGGCGGCGGTAGCCGTTGGACTGGTGGTCTTGGTCCTGCTAATTGTGTTCTTCGTCCAGAACCAGGACATGGTCACCGTGAGGTTCTTTGGGCTCGAGGGCTCTCTTGCCTTGGGAACCACGCTCTTCATAGCGGCCGTCGGCGGCGGCGTGCTGGTGGCTCTGGCCGGGGGTGCGCGGATCCTTCAACTGAGGATTCTCAACCATCGGCGCCAGCGCTCCATTACCGAGCCGGGTGTTCAGCCGTGACCGACACCCCGGCTGACGACGAGCCCGGCCTCGATGAAGGACTTGACGCGGGAAAGGGGACGCCGGGCCGGCTGGGAGACGCTCTTTCGCCGGTGGTGGCCCCCGAGGATACCGACGAGGAGAGGCTCTCCGAGCCCGGCTCGGACTCTGACGTCGACTCTGATGCGAACAACAAGGAGTAATTAACTGCGGAAGGACCGGAGCACGTGCTCCGGTCCTTCCGCAATTAATCCCGACGGCGGCACTCCCTGACGACGTTCAGACCGCCCGGGTGGTGGTCGTCTTAGCCTTCGCAGTCAGTGCAGTAGGCGACGCCGTCTTTTTCGCGTGCGATCTGTGAGCGGTGACGCACCAGGAAGCACGAGTTGCAGGTGAACTCGTCACTTGCCTGCGGGATGACCTGGATGACCAGTTCTTCAGCGACGATCTCGCCGCCGGGTCCGCTGGCATCAAGGCCATCGGTCTCGTCAAGTTCCAGCACAACACTCTTGGCTGTGGGGGCGCTGGCGGATTGGAGCGCCTGGAGCGACTGCTCCTGGTTCTCTTTAACATCGGTACGGAGTTCGTCGTAATCGGCTGCCACTTGTTTTAATGCCTCTTCGTATTAGGGGAGTTACCGGCTATGCAACGTACAGCATGCCATGAAAATTCCATACCATACCGTAAACAAGACATATGTGGTGAAAACCACGGTAACGCGAGGGAAAAAACGACCACACTCACGGGGGTTTCGTTCCCATCCCTGCCGGCCCGGCATCGGAGGCTTTCGCGCGATGGCCTGGTAGGCGCGGCGCACTTGATCTGTACTTCCTCTTAGCGGGAGTCACTACTTCCAACATATGCCTGCCCGCACTCGGGAGGGTCTTTGCTGACCAGCCTGCGTTTTCCTTGGTGTGATTGCAGGCTTCGCACAGGCCCGCACCGTTTGCCAGGCTGGTGGGACCGTCATTGTGCCAAGGGAGCACATGGTCGATGTGTCGGATGGGCGCATCGCAGTAGGGGGTCCGACAGGTGTCGTCCCGAACCTCTATGAATCTCCGCAAACTCCGCGGGAATAACCGGGCGCGGGAGTCCATTCCTACCAGCTCACCCGTATCCGGGGCAGTGTAAAGGCGACGCAAGAGGACTTTCAGTTCGTCCTGCTGCCCGGGGCCGATACCACCGCCCTCAGCAAGAAGGTCGCGGGCCAAGCCTGCGGGGACGATTCCGTACCCGGCCAGGCGGGCTGGCTCGCTGTCACCTTGGAAAAGGGTCCGGTCAGTCATGACGAGTTGAACTTCCACGCCAGTGATCCCTGGACGACTGCCAGTGATCTGCTCCACCAAGGCATCCGCCATAATCTGTCCGCGGGAGCGGGGGTCCCCGCTCGACCGCAGCCTATCCGCGCGCCGTGTTAGCGCTGCATGCACAGCGACCCCCTGTGCCACCGGCAGCAGGGCCGTCAGGCAAGTCATGGTGTCCGGAACCGGGCGCAGACTTACATGCCGTTCCGATGCAGCGCGGCTGGCGCGCTGGGTTACCGAGCGTGGATCCCGGCGGTACGCGGCCGACTTGGCTGCCGTGATGATGGTCCGGTCCCCAAGGCCTTCAAAAGCTCCACTGTCGGCTGCCAGTTCCTCATCGACGGCGCACCGGTCCTCAGCCGACAAGCAGGCGGTCTCCTTCACCAGGAGGGTGGCCCGCCATTCGTTAAGTTGCCCGGCTTCCAGCGCGGCCATGGTGTGCGGCATCTCTGTAACCAACGCCTTCGCTAGCCCGAGCAAACGCGCGCCCTTAGCCGGCGATTCGCGCCGCGCCAGGGCAATTTGTGCGCCGACACCCTGGCCTTGTTCCGTCACAGGAACGCCGGCCGCGGCCTGGGCTTGGCGCTGTGAGGCATCAAACGCGACGGCGATTCGCGCTTGAGTGCCGGCGATTGCGGATTTCAGTTCCTCAAGTGCCCGGAGCTGATCGATCTGCATGCCGCCGTCCGAGGACACCCGCAGCGATCGCACGGCGGCAGTCATCTCCTGGACGGCAAGCACACCCGAACCAAGCGTCTGCCCGGCCACGCGAGGCTCCTGTACTCCGTCCATGAACCAAGTCTTCCAAGGCGGCCCGCCTATTCCGAGACCCCAAGTGACCTATGTGGATATCCAAGCAGCAAGACCTTCCGAGCGACTGCAGCCTTGGGATGGTCAACGCAGTCATTCAGCGGTTCAACGAATCCGCCATCATGACGAACTTCATCGAAAACGTCTGGCGCGGCTCACAGAACGGGGGAACTGCCGCCCCGCCGCGTGTGCCTGACGATGCCAAGCAACAGCAGAAGGCCTCCGAGCGGTACTAATGCCAATGCGCCGTAAAACAACGCCTTGTCAGCGGGGGCCGCGGAGACGATTTGCCGGAACAGCTCAGGACTGACCGTGGGATCTACGTCGAGACCCAGATCCTCGAACCACATATATCGAGCAAAGGAAGATACTCGGAGAGTGGCTGCGACAGTAAGCCCGACAAAGGCAAGTAGACCGCAGATGAGCGATTTCTGGCAATCGAATTGGCCACGTCATACCTCCCCGAATTGATGGCTATGACGCTACCTTCCGTCCGACGATTTCACTGAATGCAGGTCAGTACGCCCTGGAGAAAGAAGTCCCCGTCCCACAGGGGACGGGGACTTCGTCGAAGGTACTCTCCGTCCTCCAAGCCGTGCCTAGCGGCCGGTACCGCCGTAAACGGTAGCTTCAGCCTCGCCGTCGAGCTCGAAAGCGGCGTGAATGGCGCGAACGGCGTCATCCAGTGCGTCCGCGCTGGTGACCACAGAGATGCGGATTTCCGAGGTGGAGATCATGTCGATGTTGATGCCGGCGTCGGAGAGGGCCTTAAAGAACGTGGCCGAGACGCCCGGGTGGGAGCGCATGCCGGCGCCGATCAGCGACAGTTTGCCGACGTGCTCGTTGTACTCGATGCTCTCGAACCCGATCTGGCCCTCCGCAGCACGCAGGGCGGCCAGTGCGTCAGCACCTTCCACGATGGGAAGGGTGAACGAGATGTCCGTGCGGCCGGTGCCGTGCGTGGACACGTTCTGGACGATCATGTCGATGTTCGAGTGGGCATCGGCGATCACCTGGAAGATCGCCGCCGCCTTGCCCGGGATGTCGGGGACGCCCACCACGGTGACCTTGGCTTCGGACCGGTCGTGTGCAACGCCGGAGATGATTGGCTGCTCCAAGGCAACTCCCTCTTGAATCGTGAACTTTTCATCGGCGCCGGGGATGACCCAGGTGCCCTCGTGCTGGCTGAATGAGGAACGGACGTGCAGCGGCACACCAAAGCGGCGGGCGTACTCCACACACCGGAGGTGCAGGATTTTGGCGCCGGAAGCGGCCAGTTCAAGCATTTCCTCGCTGGAGATGCGGTCGATCTTCTGGGCGGATGACACGACGCGCGGATCCGCGGTGTAGATGCCGTCGACGTCCGTGTAGATTTCGCATACGTCGGCCTCAAGCGCCGCGGCCAATGCCACCGCCGTGGTGTCCGAACCGCCACGCCCCAGCGTTGTGATCTCGTTGGTGCTGCGGCTCATTCCCTGGAATCCGGCCACAATCGCAATGTGTCCCTTGTCCAGCGCAGTGCGGATGCGGTGCGGGTCGACGTCGATGATCCTGGCCTTGCCGTGGATGCCGTCGGTAATCATGCCCGCTTGCGAACCCGTGAATGACTGCGCGGACGCGCCGAACTTGTTGATGGCCATGGCCAGCAGTGCCATGGAAATTCGTTCGCCGGCGGACAACAGCATGTCCATTTCACGGGCGGGGGCCGAGTCCGTTACCTGTGCGGCAAGGTCCAGAAGCTCGTCCGTGGTATCGCCCATGGCGGAAACGACAACGACAACCTCATGGCCGGCCTTCTGCGCATCCACGACACGCTGTGCGACCCGTTTGATGCCATCCGCATCGGCAACCGAGGACCCGCCGAACTTCTGAACGATGAGCTGCTTGGTAATGGCAGCCCCTTCGGACAGCTCGTCGATTTTCACTTCGGTAGTGGGCATAGTCATGCGCGCACCCTCACTGCATCAATAGGGTTCGAACGCGGCACGCCAATTCGGGCACGCCTGCGTAGCTTATTTGGCAAGTTTATCGCCGCGAAGTCTCCTCTCAGGAATTGTGACCACATGGCGGCCAACATTCGCCGTTCCGGCGTCATGCCGCCCGGCGTACCATCCCTCTATGAGCATTGCGTGGTGCCATGGCCAGGGTTCCTGACGAGCCCGCCGTCCCCGGGCCGGCAACGAGCGAAACCGAATATGAAGTCATCGGCGGCGGCATGATCGACGACCGGTTTCCGAGGCACGAGGGAAGCGTCGGGGAGGGCCACGGCTCCCATCCACAGCCCGCGTTTCGCGTCGCGTTCCCTGCCGCGTGGACGGATGCCCGCAGGTCCTTCAGTTCGTGGAAGTTTTGGATAGCCTGCGCTTGTGCCTTGGTTCTTTCGTGGGCGTTGGCTGCTGCCGTGGTTGCTTTCGGCGAAGCCAACGGTTGGTTCGAAACCACCATCCCTAGCGCCATCTACATGCTGACGGCTGCGTGGCTGGCCATAGCCTCTGCCGTTCTTGGTGCAATCTGGGGTTTCCGGAACCCGGCCATCTCACTCCTTGCCGCGGTCATTGCAGCGGCATTTCGCGCGGCTGCCCTCGCAGTGCCGGCAGCGGTTGTATTAGTCGTGGCGGGTGCCAACGTCGGCGGGCCGCTCGCCTTGGCCGGGGCCGCCGTCGTGGTTGTTGTCCTTGAAGTGGTCCTGTTCGGGCTCATTGGCGCCGGCTCCAGGGGAACAGTGAAGCGCACCGTGCCCGCAGTTGTCCTGGTGACGCTGATTGTCGCCTTCCTCTGCGTCGGCAATGTTGTGGCCACCATCATGCTCATCCCGGCCACCATGGGGACGGGACAGGCTTCCGTCCCCGTCAACGTTGAACGCGACGACTCCGGAAGGGTTGTTGCGTACGAATGTGTCGGCCGTCTCCGCCCTGTGGAGGTGGCACACACGGAACGCGTCGCGTGGATGGCCGCGTCCAACCCGGCCCTGCTGTTTGGCAGCCTCGCCGCGGACATAGTCCCCAGGGAACATGACCTCGCTTGGGTGCTGTCGGGGCTTCAAATGGCGGCAGACGGTCCGGACCGCGAGGTCCCGTGCCTCGGCGGCGAGTCAAGCGACGGGCTGGCGCCGCCGGTGCCTGTGGCACTAACGGGCACGGCCGTCCAGATCGGTGTCGCTGCCTTGCTGCTCGTACCAGGGCGTTTGCGATCCTCCCGGCGGATGCCGGCGAAGCCTGCTGCCTGACGCGTTACGCCAACGCGTTGCGGCGGCCCTCGAAGGCCCGTCCCAAGGTGACCTCATCGGCGTACTCAAGGTCTCCGCCAACAGGAAGTCCCGAGGCCAAACGCGTCACGGTGATGCCGATGGTCTTGAGCATGCGGGCCAGGTACGTGGCAGTGGCCTCGCCCTCTAGGTTGGGGTCCGTGGCGATGATGATTTCCTGGATGGCGCCATCATTGAGGCGTGTGAGCAATTCCCTGATTCGCAGTTGCTCCGGACCGATACCGGCAATGGGGTTAATAGCCCCGCCCAGCACGTGGTACCTGCCGCGGAACGTCCGGGTGCGTTCTACGGCCAAGACGTCTTTCGACTCCTCCACGACGCAGATGACCGAAGGATCGCGCCGTGGGTCGCGGCAGATGTTGCAGGTCTCCTGTTCGGTGACGTTGAAGCACATGGAACAGAATTTCACGCGCTCCTTCACCGTGGTGATGGCTGCAACCAGGCGCTTCATGTCCTCGGGATCGGCCTCGAGGATGTGGAAAGCCAGGCGCTGCGCCGACTTTGGGCCCACGCCGGGAAGCCGGCCGAGCTCGTCAATCAGCTCTTGAACTGCACCTTCGTACAAAATGTCCTCGTTTGTTCGATATTAACTTCAGTGCGACCCACCGTGCGGGCTCACAGTGCGCATTCGCGGAAATCAGCGCATCTGCAGCGGCGAACCGTCCAAGGCACGCTCTTCGATCAGCTTTCCGCCCAGAATACGCTCCACTGCGGCACGCCCAAAGACCCGCGATTCCTCAATGGTTTCGTCCTCGGGGCTGGGGATGTCCTCTGGTGTATTGTCCGGTTGCGCCGGCGTCCGCGCGGGTGCCTGCACACGCCCCATTTGGGCTTCGGGGCTGTTGGTCAGCCGCTGATACAGGCTCTGGCGTCCGGAAGGACTGCCCGACGGCGCGCCCTCCTCAAGCGTCGCGACGGAGCCTCGCGCTTCCGGGGCAGCAGTAGCTGCCGGCCAGGCCGACGGCGCAGGTGCGGTAGCCGGCGCGGTCCCGTGGGCTGGTGCAGTTGCCGGCCAGCTCGACGGCGGTGCGACGTCCCAGCCCGAGGAACCGTTCTGCTCGGCACTGGTCGGGCGGCCGTAAGTCGTCGCCGGATTCCGGGCCGCGATTGCTGCCGGTGCCGTGCCTGTCGCCTGGGCTGTTCCAGGAACTTGCGCAGCGGCTGGTTCGTAGTCAGCTTTCGCGGTTGTGTCCGCGTCGGTTGTGCTCGGCGCGTCAGCCGGGCGTTTGCCGACGTTTGACTCCGTGCCCACAACCCAGGTTCCGGGTGCCTGTTCAACTGCCCGGGACCATGGGTCATGGGAGGTGTCGGGGGCTTGGCCGGCGGATTGGAAGGGTTCCGGAGCGGGGGTCTCGCCGGATGGGGCTGCTGGGGTCGCGTACGCTGTTGCCGCACGATTGCCGGTAGCGGGACGCGACTGCTGAGTTGCCTCCGGGTATCGGGGCGACGGCTCCCAGTCTGCCGGCGGTTCCTCTTCCAGTGGTGGAGCGTCTTCGTCGAGAGGAGGGCCCCAATCGTCATCCGGGTACGAGTAGTCACCCTGAGACTTCAGCGCCGGTTCCGGTGCTTGGGCGTTTTCCTGCTGCAGAGGCCCTCCAGCCGGAGCGCGTCGATCCGCTGATGGCGCGGCGGCCGCTGAGGGCCCCGTGGCCGGTGGGGTTGCCGCAGCCGGTTGGGTTGCCGACGAACCAGGCTGTGACGAACCAGACTGTGATGCCGCTTGCGGCGCGGTTTCCTGCGGAGCTGGTGCCTGCGGTGAAGCTGTCACATCCGCTGGCCACGGAGCCGCTCGATTCGTCTGTTCCGTGTCTGCCGAACCAGCCACGGCGTGCGGTGACACGCCAGCGGCTGGGCGTGCCGCCGTCGGGGGTTCAACTTGGGAGGCAGCGGATGCCGGAGTACTTCCGGCATGCGCCGGTACAGCCGGCGCCAAGCCCCACGCAGAATCAACCGATGACACGCGGTTGGGCGATTGGGGTGCTTCGGCGGGCGATGTTTCGTTCGGCGTAGCCGGGGCATTCCGGCTAGTAGGTGCTTTTGGGTTTGGCTCAGAGCTCGCTGAGCTGTTGCCGCCCGCCACTGCGACTATCTGGCAATCGATGCCGATGGTCTTGTGGATTGCCTGTCGAAGGTTCTCGGAGTGGTCCGCACGCCCGAAGGCACCAGCCAACCCGGCAGTGGTGAAGGCAAGGGTGAGAACCTGGCCGTCGAACTGTGCAACTTGCGCGTTCGGCTCGACCAAGGCCCAGGTGCTGCGTTTGATTTTGGTCAGCGTCTGGAGAATCTCGGGCCAGGCACGCCGGAGTGCCTCAACGTCCCCGCCGCCTGCCGGAGCCGCCGTGGGGGCAGCTGTGGGCGGTTGCTGCCCAGGCGCTATGCCAGGTTTACTAACGGCAGGTTGAGCAACGGCAGGTTGCGCCACGTCAGGTTGAGCCATGGCAGGTTGCGCCGCCGCGGGTTGAGGCGCGCGCGGCGACTCCGCCTGCGCAACTGGGGGAGCGGCCTGCCGTGACGGAGCCGTTGCCTGCGCGGCAGGGCGATCTTCAACGGGCCAATCGTTGGTCGAAAGGCGCGGAGGTGTGAGGGCCTCGCGGGAAGCAGCGGCTGTCGCCGTCTCCTGCACTGGGCCTTGTTCCTGCGCTGGGCGCTGTTCCTGCACAGAGGAAGCCGGAGGAACCGTCGCAGCCGGAGGCTCTGGTGCGGCTTGGCGAACTGGTGCAACAGCCGCGGGTGCCGCCCCGGCAGAAGAACCTGCAGCCGGCGAAGAAGCCGCAGCTGCAGGAGCGGCCGCAGCGGTAACCGGGGTGCCGGCGTCGCCCGCGTAATTCAGGCGGCGTTCCACACGATCAATACGTGCAGCGATACCCCGCTCTGTTTGCTCGGAACTGGGCAGCAGGATCCGTGCACAGAGAAGTTCCAGGTGCAGCCTCGGTGAGGTTGCCCCGGTCATTTCCGTGAGGGCAGTGTTGGTGACGTCTGCGGCACGGGAGAGTTCAGCCGCACCCAGGTTTGTGGCCTGGTTACGCATGCGGGCGATCTGGTCCTCCGGCATGCCGCGGAGGATTGCCTGCGCGCTTTCGGGCATCGCCTGGACGATGATGAGGTCCCGGAATCGCTCCAACAGGTCTTCAACGAAGCGCCGAGGATCGTGGCCGGTCTGGATCACTCGGTCCACGGCACGGAAAACCGTGGCCGCATCCGCGGCAGCAACGGCGTCCACGACATCGTCCAACAGGGAAGCGTGCGTGTAGCCGAGCAGGGCCACGGCGAGCTCATAGTCGAGCCCGTTGGGCCCGGCACCTGCCATGAGCTGGTCCAACACGGAGAGGGTATCGCGGACCGAACCGCCACCGGCCCGGATAACGAGGGACAGCACGCCCGGAGCTACGGGAACGTTCTCCTGGCGGCACAGCAGTTCGAGGTAGTTCATGAGCGGCTCGGGCGGGACCAGCCGGAAGGGGTAGTGGTGCGTGCGCGAGCGGATAGTGCCGATGACTTTGTCCGGCTCGGTGGTGGCGAAGATGAACTTGATGTGTTCCGGCGGCTCTTCGACGATTTTCAACAGCGCGTTGAAGCCCGCGGACGTGACCATGTGGGCTTCGTCGATGATGAAGATCTTGTAGCGGTCCCTGACAGGGGCGAACGTTGCGCGCTCGCGGAGGTCACGGGCGTCGTCAACGCCACCGTGGCTGGCGGCGTCGATTTCGATGACATCCAGGGAGCCCGAGCCGCCGCGCGCGAGCTCGACGCAACTGGGGCACTTGCCGCAAGGAGTGTCCGTGGGGCCCTCGGCGCAGTTCAGGCAGCGGGCCAGAATGCGCGCGGACGTCGTCTTTCCGCAGCCACGAGGTCCCGAAAAGAGGTAGGCGTGGTTCACGCGGTTCTTGCGGAGCGCCGTCATCAGCGGCTCTGTGACGTGTTCCTGCCCGATAACGTCCGCGAAAGAGTCCGGGCGATACCTTCGGTACAGGGCAGTAGTAACAGTCACAGGGGAAACCTACCTATAGGGACTGACATTTTAAATAAGAGACCCCTCATGCACCCGCCAGAGCCCATCTACCCTTGCTACCTTCCGGTCCTGGGGGAGTTCAACAGGATGACGCCACATGAGGGGCCGTCGACAAGCTTACCCGAACTTAGTTCGGGGTTCGAATCGGCTCCTGAGGCTGTGGAAAACGCTCGACGGCGGGTGGCGGGGTTGGGTGCAGGCCCTTGAGATGGATCACCGCCACCCATTCACCGCCCACGTCATGAAGGCCGGCTCCTCATAAGGGTGCGCCGCCCGCAAAGCCAGCACCACGCCGTCGAGCATGTCTCCGGCAACCACGCACTCAACCCGGATTTCCGGAACCTGCTCCTCACTGCCTACGTCACCGATGAAGGGCGAAGCGCCCGGCAGGGGAGTGAAATGACCCGTTCCCGGCGAGGTGAACGCGCAGTGCGAGTAGTCCCCGATCCGGCCCGCGCCGGCGTCGCCGATTGCCTTCAAAACCGAATCAACATGATCGACGGGCACGTAAACCACCAGGGCATGCAGCTGCGTCATGGAAACATCCTGTCAGTAACTTGGGCCTAAAGACGCTTTGACCATTGCATATCCGCCAACCACAGCGGACCATAAGTATGTACACCGATTGGGGCAATCTCCAGATTGTGAGCTGCGGGGCCTGGGCAAGAGGGGCCGGACCCGGCAGCTCAACGGTGATACCGCAAGAATGGGCGCGTTGGGGGCGTCCATTTTTCCGTTAAGGGCAGCGCCTTTTTTGAAGGTGCGCCGGGGATGAATCCGTGCGATTGGGCGATGCTGAAATTCTCAGGTACAGTAGTATCTGCTTTCGATTCGGAAGCAAGGAGAATTCGCCTAGCGGCCTATGGCGCACGCCTGGAACGCGTGTTGGGTTAACGCCCTCGGGGGTTCAAATCCCCCATTCTCCGCGGTTGGCCCCGGTCCTCGGACCGGGGCCTTTTGCATTCCCGGGGACACTCGCGTTCGGTGTCGCCAGGGAGATGGACTGGCGACACCCAAATCCGGGAGTCCCGCACGAATTTGCGCGTCGCCAGCCAGCCGAGCCCGCCTAAGCGTCGGCCTGTTGCGCTCCCGCCACCCGTTCCAGCACCTCGCGGCAGGCCAGGATCGCGGGATGGATGCGGCCGGCAGTGCGCGTTGACGTGAAGACTGTGCGCTTGGGAAGGCCGGGCAGATCCAGCAGCTGCACGGGTCGTGACATGCCGGTCCACACGAGGTCCGGCATGAGGGCGACGGCGTTCCCGGATTCAATGAGCCGGATTTGGGCTTGGAGGTCAGCTGTTTCGTAGCGCACATCGGGTTCGAAGCCGGCGGACCTGCAGGCCTGCTCGGCCCAATGACGTGAAGCTGCGCCGCGGGGCTCCATCACCCAGGGCATGGAGGCGGTGTCAGCCAGCGTGGTCACGGCCTCGCCGCCGAGACCCACGGGAGGGGTGGCCAGCCGGATGGCGTCGCTCGTGAGGGTGGCACGGTCCAACCCGGGGTGGTGGGGTGCCGCGTGTCCCGGGTATTGCTCCGCCACGACGATGTCGAAGTCGCGTGCCCAGGTTTCGTAGAGCGCCGTCTCGGGCTCCCGCTGGGTCATTTCAACCCGCACTTCCGGATATTCAGCCCGCATGATCGTCAGGAACTCGGGCAGCAGCGCCAGTGCCGCGGACTGGAACACCGCCAGCCGGACTGTTCCAGTGACCATGGACAGTGAGGCGGCGAGGTCGGTTTCTGCACGTTCCAAGGTCTCAAGCAGGTCCGCCGTATGAGCCACCAGGATCTCGGCCTGGGGTGTCAATTGCACCCGACGGCCCGCTTTTCGCAACAGTTCCACCCCGGCTTCCTTCTCCAGGAGGGTTAGCTGCTGGGAAACGGAAGAAGGGCTGTATTGCATCGCGTCGGCCACCTCGGCGAGGGTTCCCCGGATCTTCAATTCGTGCAGTAAACGCAGTCTGCGGACGTCCAGCACGGCGGCCTCCAAAACATCGGGATGAGTAATGAATATTCGTCAGAAAAGATCGCTTTTCCTAACGTGATTGTAGATCCATACTGATGGAAAGAAACAAACTTCTCCGTCCCAGAAGGAGCCCCCCATGACCAGCACCCTCCCGGATGCGACCTCCCCGCGCACCCAGGATTCCGGGCAGTTCGACGCTTTGGCCCAGGAAGCCATTGCCTTGGTCCGTCACTGGCTGACCGAAGCCGGCAAGATTCCTGTTGATGTCTCGGCCCAGCGCCTTGCCGGCGTCCTGAAGGACCCGAACGGCCTGGACTTCACTGTCGGATTCGTCGACGGCGTCATCCGCCCTGAGGACCTGGCCGTCGCCGGCCGTAAACTCGCCGAGCTGGCACCCAAGGTGCCGAAGTTCCTGCCGTGGTACATGCGCAGCGCTGTCCGGGTGGGCGGTGTCATGGCGCCGATCATGCCGCAGGTTGTCATCCCGATTGCCCGCCGCGTGCTCCGCGAGATGGTGGGCCACTTGATCGTGGACGCCACCGACGCGAAGCTGGGTCCGGCGATCGCGAAGATCCGCCAGGACGGCGTGCACCTGAACGTCAACCTCCTGGGCGAAGCGGTTCTGGGCGAGCATGAGGCACAGCGCCGGCTGGACGGCACCCTGAAGCTGCTGGCCCGCGAGGACGTGGACTACGTCTCCATCAAGGAATCCTCCACGGTGGCCCCGCACTCTCCGTGGGCTTTCGACGAAGCCGTCGACCACGTGGTGGAGAAGCTCACGCCGCTGTATCGCCTGGCCGCGTCCTTCCCCAAGCCCAAGTTCATCAACCTGGACATGGAGGAATACAAGGACCTGAGCATGACCATCGCCGTGTTCAAGCGGATCCTGGACATGCCCGAGTTCAAGAACCTGGAGGCCGGCATCGTCCTCCAGGCCTACCTCCCCGACGCGCTCGGTGCCATGCAGGAACTCCAGGAATGGGCCACGGAACGCCGTGCCCAGGGCGGCGCGCCCATCAAGGTCCGCGTAGTCAAGGGTGCCAACCTGCCCATGGAACAGGTGGAAGCCTCCCTGCACGATTGGCCGCTGGCTACGTGGGGCACCAAGCAGGACTCAGACACCAGCTACAAGAACGTCATCAACTACGCCCTCACCCCGGAGCACGTTGACGCTGTCCGCATCGGTGTTGCCGGCCACAACCTCTTCGATGTTGCCTTCGCCTGGCTGCTGGCCAAGCAGCGCGGTGTCACCGAGGGCATTGAGTTCGAGATGCTTCTGGGCATGGCGACCGGCCAGGCAACGGCTGTGCGCAAGGATGTCGGCAGCCTGCTCCTTTACACGCCGGTGGTTCATCCGGGTGAGTTCGACGTCGCCATCGCGTACCTGATCCGCCGCCTTGAAGAGGGCGCCAGCCAGGAAAACTTCATGTCCGCGGTCTTCGAACTCAGCGAGAACGAGGCCCTGTTCAAGCGCGAACAGCAGCGCTTCCTGGACTCGCTCGCGAACCTGAGCGAGGAGGTTCCGGAGCCGAACCGCAAGCAGGACCGCCGCCTCCCCGCCGAGCCCGCCCCGACCGAGGGCTTCCGCAACACCCCGGACACGGACCCTGCCCTGCCGGCCAACCGTGCCTGGGGCCGCGACATTCTCAAGCGCATCCCCGGTTCCACCGCGGGCAACAAGATCGTGGAGTCCACCAAAGTCTCCGACGCTGCCGAACTCGAAGGCATCATCACCACCGCCGTCGAAGCAGGCAAGGCCTGGGGTGCCCGCCCCGCCGCCGAGCGCGCCGCGATCCTGCACCGCGCCGGCGAGGTCCTCGAGGCCCGCCGCGCCGAGCTCCTTGAGGTCATGGCCTCAGAAACGGGCAAGACCATCGACCAAGGCGATCCCGAGGTCAGCGAAGCAATCGACTTCGCGCACTATTACGCCGAGCGCGCCAAGGACCTGGAAACGGTCGACGGCGCCACGTTCGTCCCAGCGAACCTCACCGTGGTGACCCCGCCGTGGAACTTCCCGGTGGCGATCCCCGCCGGCTCGACCCTTGCGGCACTCGCCTCAGGTTCCGCCGTCGTGATCAAGCCCGCAAAGCAGGCCCGCCGCTCCGGTTCCGTCATGGTCGATGCGCTGTGGGAAGCCGGAGTCCCCAAGGACGTGCTGGCGCTCGTTCAGCTCGAAGAGCGGGACCTCGGCACCCAGCTGGTTTCGCACCCGAGTGTGGACCGTGTCATCCTCACCGGTGGTTACGAAACCGCGCAGCTGTTCCGTTCCTTCCGCCAGGATCTGCCGCTGCTCGCGGAGACCTCCGGCAAGAACGCCATCATCGTCACCCCGAGCGCCGACCTTGACCTCGCCGCCAAGGACGTCGTCTACTCGGCATTCGGCCACGCAGGCCAGAAGTGCTCCGCCGCGTCCTTGGTGATCCTGGTGGGCTCGGTGGCGAAAAGCGCCCGTTTCCACAACCAGCTCATCGATGCCGCCCGCTCCCTGACCGTGGGCTACCCGGAGAACGCCACCACCCAGATGGGCCCGATCATCGAGCCCGCCAACGGCAAGCTCCTCAACGCCCTCACCACCCTCGGTGAAGGCGAGGCTTGGGCCATCAAGCCCGAACGCCTGGACGACACCGGCCGCCTGTGGTCCCCGGGCATCCGCTCGGGCGTCAAGCGCGGCTCGTACTTCCACCTGACCGAGTTCTTCGGTCCGGTCCTGGGTGTGATGACCGCCGAGACCCTCGAGGAAGCCATCGCCATCCAGAACGAGATCGAGTACGGCCTCACCGCCGGGCTGCACTCCCTGGACTCCGCGGAGATGGGCGTTTGGCTGGACACCATCCAGGCCGGCAACCTCTACGTCAACCGAGGCATCACCGGCGCAATCGTCCAACGCCAGCCGTTCGGTGGCTGGAAGAAGTCCGCAGTGGGCGCCGGAACCAAGGCCGGTGGACCGAACTACCTGATCGGCCTGGGCAGCTGGGTCCCCGCCGAGGCCAAGGCCAAGCGCGGCACCACGCTCCAGGGCCCGGCCTCGCAGATCCTCACCGCCGCCAAGTCCGCTGACGTGACTGCCGAGGAACTCAAGACCCTTGAACAGGCGCTGTTCAGCGACGCCGCCGCCTGGGAATCCGAGTTCGGCACCCGCAAGGACGTCTCGGCCCTGACCGCCGAGCGCAACGTCTTCCGCTACCGTCCCATCCCGGTCACCATCCGCCTCTCCGAAGGCGAGCGGCTCGCTGAGCTTCTCCGGGTCGTAGCAGCCGGCGCCGTGGCGGGCTCGGCCCTCAAGGTCAGCTCCGCCGTCGCACTTCCAGACGCAGTGGTGAGCGTGTTCGCGAACCTGGGCGTCAGCGTCCGGATCGAGGACGACGCCGCGTGGCTGACCCGCGCAGCAACGTTCGACGCCGGCCGCATCCGCCTGATCGGTGGCGACTTCACCGCGCTGAGCGCGGCCATGGGCGGACGTCCGGACGTAGCGGTCTACCACGGCGCCGTGACCCAGGCCGGCCGCATCGAGATGCTCCCGTTCCTCCGCGAACAGGCCGTCTCCATCACCGCGCACCGCTTCGGCACCCCGAACCACCTCTCGGACCACCTGATCTGACCTTCGGACCACGTAATCCAAACCCACGAAGCCGGGCAGGGCGGGCATTCGCCCACCTGCCCGGCTTCTTCCTTGTTCGGCCTGTACCTCCACGACTTACTTTGGCCGGGAACAACGCCGAAACGCCGAGGATTATGGCTTGTAGACGGGTTTTCGAGCTCAAAGTGGGTCGTGGCGGTACACGTGGCCAGAGCAAACGTGAGTTCGGCTGGCCCAGCCGTGTGGGCCAAGGTTGAAAGCCGACCCCGCTGCTGGCGGAAGTGCCCCCTCTAAACCGCGTAGCCCAGCCTTTGCAGCCGGCGCCTGGCCGCTAGCTCGCTCGGTCCGTGCGAGCCCAACGCTAGCCGGACCATGCCCAGCACAAGCCGTGCCGCGGAAATAGCCGGCAGTGGCACCGGGCCGATGTGCGGACTGCGCAGGCCCAGCATGTTCCGGTACTTGGGTTCGAGGCTTGCGACGGCGGCGGCGAACAGGATGTTGTATCCGGGCTGCAGCAGGGGGCTCAGGGGCGGACGGCGAAGGAACGCAATGGTCTCCGCCAGTCGCTCATCGGAGCGCAGCACGCCGGAATCGAACCAGCGTTCCAATTCCGCCCGCACGTCCGCTTCAGTGAGTGGGGGATTTTCCACGCCCATGAGCCGGCCGGCCTGGGCCCACTCGCGGACGTACGCATCCGGACCGCCGGGAATGGGGCGGCCCCAGATGCGGTTGGCCGTGAGGAAGGAATCTGCATAGGTCACGTGGACCCAGCCGAGCAGTTCGGGGTCGTTGGCGGAATAGCTCCGTTGGGCCCCGGTTCCGTCGATGTAGGTTCCCTTGACATGCTCATGGATTTTCCGGACGCGCATGGTCGCGGCCTCTGCGGCTTCCTTGGAACCATAGGTGACGGTGAAGATCCAACGCACCGTACTTGCCAAGCGTCCCAACGGGTCTTCCTTGAAACCGGAGTGTTCGTAGACCCCGGCCAGGGCTCCCGGATGCAGCGACTGCATCAACAGGACGCGGATGCCGGCCACGATAGTGGCCATGGAACCGTGGACCGCCCAGACGGCCGATCCCGGAAGGTGATATCCGGCGTCGTTCCCTTCAGCCAGCCGCGGGACCCACTCAGGCGGGGTTCCGGACGTTCCCGTGAACGTCCGTTGGAGATCATGCCTGTACTCAGTGAGGAAATGCCTCATAGTCCATTCGACCCCGCAAAGGAGTTTGTGTACAGATCCCGCCCTGTAATCGGCCGATTGATGACGGGCAGGACCTGCACACCGAGCCGCGGGTCAGGCGCGGGTCCTCCGGCGGGCCGGGGCGGCAGCCACCAGCAAGGCGGCAATGGCGACGACGGCACTCAAGATCAGTCCCGGACGGTACTGTTCCAGCATGGTTTGGGCGCTGACGGTCCCCGCTGCGTGTCCATGACCGCTCACCAACGCGGTGGTGACCGCCAGGACCAGTGCAGCTCCGACCTGCGTGCTGGTCTGGATCAGTCCGGCCGCCAGGCCTTGCTCGGAATCGCGGATGCCGGCCGTGGCCTGGACGTTGATGGACGGGAAAGCCAACGCGAAGCCGATGCCCAGGAGGATGACCGAGGGCAGGATGTCCAGCGCGTAGTTCGGTGTTGTGCCCACGCGGAGGAACAGGACGTAGCCCAGGCCAAGAGCGGTGAGGCCGGTGAGGATGAGTTGCGTCGCCCCGAACTTCTCGATGAGCCGGTCCGCGAAGGGCGCACTCGTTGCCACGAGCAGGCCCGCCGGCAGCAGGGCCAGAGCCATACCCAGCGGCGTCCAGCCAAGGACGGACTGCAGGAACATCGTCACGATGAACTGGAAACTGAGGTAGGAGCCGAAGAGTCCCACGGCGCTGAGGTTGGCGCGCGCCACCCAGCCTTCCTTGAGGATCCCGAAGCGGATCAGCGGGTGCTTGACCTTGTTCTCAATCACCGCGAAGGCCGCCAGCACCGCTGCTGAGGCTGCGAATCCGGCGATTGTTGCCACAGATCCCCAGCCCTGCTCGGGTGCTGATACCAAGGTGTAGACAAGGCCGAGCATGCCCACAGCGAGGGTTACGGCGCCCCAGATATCGTGCCCGCTGTTTTCGGCGGAGGGCTTGTCCTTGGGAATGAACTTGATGCCCAGGAGGACCACCACCACTGCGATCGGTACCGATACAAGGAACGTCCAACGCCAGCTCAAGCTCGTCATGAGGCCACCCACCACCAGCCCCAGCGAGAATCCGCTGGCGCCGAAGGTGGTGAAGATGGACAGTGCCTTGTTGCGGGCACGCCCCTCAGCGAAGTTGGTGGTGATGATGGAGAAACCCGTGGGTGCTGTGAAGGCGGCGGCGAGGCCCTTCACGAAGCGGGTGGCGATCAGGATCGCTGGATCGTCAACCAGCCCGCCGAGGAGCGACGCTGCGGCAAAGACCGCCAAGGCGATGAGGAATATACGACGGCGGCCCAGCAGGTCCGCAAGCCGCCCACCCAGGAGCAGCAGGCTTCCGTAGCCAAGGACGTAGGCGGAAACGATCCACTGCAGTGAATCGGTACCCAGGTTGAGTTCTTGTCCGATGGAAGGCAGGGCAACGCCAACCATGGAAACGTCCAGCCCATCAAGGGCCAGGACGGTGCAGACAACCAACAGCAGCAGCCACTGGGCACGTGTCCAGCGGACCGCTGAAACCAAGGGTTCGGCAGGGTTTTTGAGGGTGGTGGGTGATGTCATGCGATCAATCTATATGACACGTCATTCAATGACAAGGAATATGACATGGAATATTATGACGTGGATTCAAAGGTCTCCATGAACTAGAATCAGGACATGGCAACGACGCGTGACCGCCAGCTGGTTGAGCAGTGGCGCAACATCCAGGACTCCTACTTCCGCACAGCGGGAGCCATCGATCGCGCCCTGGAAGCGAAGTTCGACATCGGGCTGAACGAGTTCGAGATCCTGGACCTCGTAGCCGAATGCAGCGATGCTTCGTGCCGGATGAAGGCGCTGGGGGAGCGAACGCCCATGACCCAAAGCGCTGTGTCAAAGGTGGTGGATCGGCTCGAAAAGGCGGGACTGGTTTCCCGGCAAACATGCGCTGACGACCGCAGGTCCCTGTTCTTGGAGCTCACCGAGGCTGGGCGGGAGCTCCATGCCAATGCCGCCGTAGAGCATCGTGCCTTGCTCAAGGCGAATTTGGGGCTCAAAGCGAATTTGGGCTAATACGACTTTCTCAAGATTCTTGAGCAAAAACTGAGGCAACCTTTGGGCTAGGAGCCTGCTGAAAGCCTTTATTTTCACTGTGATTACCGCAAGAATGGAGCTTGCACGCCAGGCTGGGGTTTGGTGACGCTGGCTTTTGGGGAGTGTTTTTGTGGGCAAGCATCATGAATCAGACCAGGTTGTAACCCTGGTGCGTACTGAGGGTTTCCGTCGCGTCTTCATCGCCGGCGGCCTCGCCGTCCTGGCGTTCTTAGCGTTCGGCTTCCAACCCTTGACATCCGCCTCCACGGGACAAGCGGGCGGCTCGTTGGCGCAAGGTGTCGTGGCGCCGGCAGCGCTGGGCAGCCTTGTGCCGCCAGAGGCCGAAACCATGGTGATCGACACCCTGCCTGAGCCTCCCGAGCAACAGCCCGGCACGCCCATGGTCTACTTTGACCGCGCTTTGGTCAGGACGGTAGCCAAGGACGGCTCCACCGGACTCACCGTCGCTTCGGCCGGACTTTCCCGCCCGCCTGCCGGCAGCCTCTACTCACCGCTTGAAGTCCTCTACGCGAGCTCCTCCTACGGTTACAGGATCAGCCCGTTGACCGGACTACCGGGCGAATTCCACTGGGGCCAGGACTACGCCGCAGCGTGCGGCACAAGGGTGTACGCGGCCGACGCCGGCGTGGTCCGTGCCGTTGGGTGGCACGTGTGGGGCGGCGGCAACCGTGTCGAAATCGAGCACGGCAATGGCTTGGTCACCACCTATAACCACCTTCGGGCCATCGGTGTAACCCAAGGGCAATCCGTTCGCGTCGGCGAAGTCATTGCCGAAGTCGGTACTACGGGCTGGTCCACCGGATGCCACCTCCATTTCGAGACGATCGTGAATGGCCTGCATACCAACCCGGCCAACTGGACGCTCCTGCCGATCCGCCAGGTCGATCCGCTGCAGAACATCACCATGGTGAACTACCAGCCTGGCGTTGGAACGGGTACATCGGCTGCACCTCAGTGGGCCGTCCCGGTTTCCGACGGCGACCAGCGCGCCGTCATCGGTGGCGAGCACGAGCACGATGAGCCAGTGGCGCCGCCCGCCGCACCAAGCACTGCGGGCACTCCGACGTCGACCACTCCGCCCGCTGCGCAGACACCGCCGCAGACCACGACGCCCGGCACCTCAACGACGACGCCCGGCACCTCAAGCCCGACGCCGACTCCCACTGAAACCGTTACGCCGACGCCAACCCCGACGCCGACGGAAACCGTTACGCCGACGCCAACGGAAACCGTGACGCCGACGCCTACAGAAACGGCAACGACGACCCCGCCGGCAACCTCCACCACGCCGCCACCGGCAACATCCACGACTACGACGCCGCCAGCCACCACCAGCGTGGCTCCGCAGTTGACGACGCAGACGGCACCTAGCCAGGATGCCGCCGTCGTAGCTCCGGCAGCACCCGCCCCCGCGGTTGTTGAGCCCGCGCCTGCGGTTGTTGAGCCCGCGCCCGCGGTCGTTGAACCCGCACCGGCAGTTGTTGCACCGGCTCCCGTAGCGGTAGCGCCGGCTCCCGTCGTGACCACCCAAGCCGTGGCCCCTGCCCCGACAGCACCCGTTCCGGCCGCGCCTGTCCCTGTGTCGACGCTTGCTGCAACGCTTCCAGCGGTGGTTCTTCCGCCTGGATACGTCCTCATTGCACCCGGCCTCGTCCAGGCGCCCGACGGCTCCACCCTGCCGTTGACCGCGTTCATCATCCCGACACCGTAGGCTGGCGAAACGTAGGGACCCCTGCGTTTCACGGTCTTGGCAGCTCCCGTAAACTCGATGGCGGCACTTCCGCCAGCCGACGTCGTCAGGAAGCGATCACAATGTCCCCGCTGTACAGCATTCCCCTCACGTTCAACGATGGCTCCGAATCAGACTTCGGCAGGTTCGAGGGGAAAGCGGTCCTGGTGGTGAATGTGGCCTCCAAGTGCGGCTACACCCGTCAATACTCCGGACTGGAAGAGCTGTACGGGAAGTATCGTGGGGAAGGCTTGGAAATCCTGGGCGTGCCCTGCAACCAGTTCGCGGGGCAGGAACCGGGCTCCGACGAGGAAATCGCCGAGTTCTGCGAACGTAACTTTGGCGTCTCCTTTCCGCTCACGAGCAAGGCCAATGTATTGGGCAAAGAGCAGCATCCACTGTTTGCCGAGTTGACCCGGGACGAGACCGGCCAGCCGGTAAAAGTGAAGTGGAACTTCGAAAAGTTCGTCATCAGCCGCGAAGGAAAACTGGTGGCAAGGTTCCCATCCGCAGTGGAGCCTGACTCCGAAGACCTGTTGAAAGCAGTGGAAAAGGCGTTGGCCTGAACAGCGAACGCCGGAAAGAGGAACGTAATTTTCCAACATTCCGCCGGAAATTAGCCTGTTGTTGGCTTGTTGTCTGGTTGGATTGGTCGTACTGGAAGGAAGCGGGAGGCGCCGTCTCCCACCAAACGCTAGGGCAGTCATGGAGCTCATCGAGGCCGAGTACCCCAGACCAGGTCATGTGCTTTTGCACTTGAGCGATCTTCATTTGGTGGGTGGTTCCGGCACGCTCCATGGCTCCGTCGACAGCGCTGCCAGGCTGCAGGAGATCTGCGACCAGATCGTCGCCTCCAAGATCAGGCCGGAAGCGATCATTTTCACCGGCGACCTCGCGGACAGGGGCGAATTCGAAGCCTACGAACGTTTGCGGGACATGATTGAGCCGGTCTGCGACGCGCTCGGGGCCAAGGCAATCTGGGCCATGGGCAATCACGACAACCGAGCCAACTTCCGTTCCGCTTTCCGCGATGCTTCCGAGAAGAGCAAGCCGCAGGATCCTGTGGACCGCAGCTACTTCGTCAATGGACTCCGGATCATCACCCTGGACACCACAGTTCCAGGCCACCACTACGGTGAACTGTCCGGGGCACAGCTCGACTGGCTCGCTGCAGAGTTGGCAACTCCTGCTCCGGACGGGACCATCCTTGCCCTGCACCACCCGCCGGTCCCTTGCGTCCAGGACCTCGCCGTGCTGGTGGAGCTGCGCGGCCAAGCCGCGTTGGCCGACGTCGTACGCAATACGGACGTCCGCACCATCCTCGGCGGCCACCTGCATTACTCCACGACGGCGGGCTTCGCCGGCATCCCGGTGTCAGTCGCCTCGGCGACGTGCTACACGCAGGACCTCGCGGTGAGCGCCGGAAGCCAGCGCGGGCGCGATGGAGCGCAGTCGTACAACATGGTGCACGTCTATGAACACACGATCGTGCACTCGGTGGTGCCGATGTCCGGCGGGGTTACCGTCGGTGAGCCCGTGTCCGCGGCCGAGGTTCAGCGGCGGTTGGCTGCAGCTGGCATCACGATTCCTGAGCGCTCCCGCGTGGAAGCAAACAGGAAGGCCCAGGAACTGGTTTCGCCGTCCAACAGTCGGGGCTGAGGGGTCGACAGCCGGGCTGAGGGTTCAACAGCCGGGCTGAGGCCGCAGTCACGCCCCAACGATCCTGCTTCTCCCAGGGCCCTACTTCTCCCAGGGCGCCTTGACGGGGAAGTACTTCTCAAGGAAGTCCGTCACCAGCTCAGCGCGTTCGTCGGCCTCCACCTCCGGGAAACTGCCGTCGTTGAGGCAGAACAAGTCCATGTGCCGCTTCGCCAAAAGCTTGGGCAGGTAGTGCAGGCCGGACCATAGTGTGGTGTCCACGTACCTGACCCTGGCATTGGTTTGGGTAACCGCGCGGCCCGTGAGCAGCGCGTAGTAGTGGTAGAACGAGTTGGTCACGGAGATGTTGTCCGCAGCACGGAATCGGCTGGCCGCGGTCTTGGTGAACTCGTTCGGGAATTCCTTCTCCATTTCGGCCACCACGCTGCGGCGTATCGGGGCAGCCGTGTGCTCCAGGTGCCTGGTGGTGATCCGGCCGAAGCGTTCCCAGAGCAGCTTGCGGTTCACGCGTGCGGCGTTCTCGAAACCGCTGCGCTCGGCGTCGTTCTCGCCCAGGCCGATCCGGGTGTCAGCTTCGATGAATTTGGTGATACCGCCGGGCGTGAAGAACATATCCGGCCCCACGGGGCGGCCAAAGAACATGTCGTCATTGGAGTAGAGGAAGTGCTCGGAGAGGCCCTCAATGTGGTGCAGCTGGCACTCCACGGCCTGCGAATTGTGGGTGGGCAGGACTGAGGGGTCGGTGAAGAACTCCTCGCTGCGGACGATGGTTACCGAGGGGTGGTCCGCCAACCAGGCCGGCGTGGGCGAGTCGGTGGCAATGAAGATCCGCCTGATCCACGGCGCAAACATGTGCACCGAACGCAGCGCATACTTCAGCTCGTTGATTTGCCGGTACCGGGCCTCGTGGTCGTCGCCTTCGCCCAGGACTGCGCCAGCCTGCTGCTGACGACGGGCTGCGATGTAGGCGGGGTCGGTGCCGTCCACCCAGGAGAAGACGATGTCGATGTCGAAGTCGATGTCGCTTGCATGGTCCGCGAACATGTTCTCAATGGTCGGCCAGGAAAGACCGTGCCGTTGGACTGTTCCCCGCACGGCGTCCTGGCGCATGAGGGTGCGACGCGTCAGGGAGTTTTCCACCGGCAGCTCAAGGTGGTCGCCCTCGAACCTCCACAGTTCCAGCTGGACGCCGAGGCCAGGGCCGTAGGCGAGGCCGCCTGAGGGTTCCACCCGTGGGCGGTACAGGCGGAAGATCCTGGCCTTCCGGTTGGCGGACAACTCGCCGTCGGCCACCAGCACCGAGGCCTTCTTTTTCGCGTCCACGGTCATGGAGTAGAACGGCTCGTTGCGGAACGCGGTCACCAATGCTTCACGGACGTCCTTGCGCGACTCCCAGTCAACGGCGATCACGGGCCGTTCGTCGTTGCCGCGAACCAGGATGAAGTCCACCCCGGCTGCGTCCAGCGCGGCACGGACCGCAAGGAGGTCATCGACCATCGCCTGTTGCGGGGTGAGGTCGGCGTTAAGCAGGGCGTACCGCCCGCGGTGACGGACGACGTCGGGCCTGTGCTTAAGGTGGGCAACAACGGCAGGCGAGACCGCCTCGGCGATCGCATCTTCCTCTACGGTAGGGCTGCCGTGGTAAATCGGATCGACCTGTGCTTGCGTGATGGCTGTACTCCGTACTGTTCTTGCTGTTCTTGGATGGAGGGGTTTTGCTAGATGGCGAGTGCCTCGCGCCAGCTGCGAAGGAATGCTCCGCCGGCGTCGTCGTGGATGACGTCGTCCGCCAGCTCAAGGTCTGCTGCGGTGAGGATCGTGTAGGGCTTCACCGGAACGCCGTCCGCGGGCCGGACGTCTACGTGTTTGACGTCGTGGTCGTTGTGGTGAAGCCAGTCTGCCATGGCGTAGTCCGTCCGGGAATCGCCCACCGTCCGCCAGGAAAGCGGCGTGATGCCTTGGGCTGCGAGCATTTCCACTGCCCGGCTGGCACCAAGGTCCTTGCCAAGCCGCACGGATTCGATGTCCGTGGAGATGATGGTGGGATCAAGGCGGTAGTCCACGGCGTCATCCGACTCGGGTGAGTGGTGGTCCAGCATGGCCGCGTTGAGGCCGTGGCGTCCCATGATTTCCAGGGCGTCGGCGTCGAAAAGCTTCTGCTCGGCCAGGTAATCCTCGCTGGCAACGTCCACGTGCTGTTCCACGGACACCATGGCCCGCTTGGTCTCATCGAAGAACATGTGCCCGGAGTAATCCTCGGCCACGAGCCTGCGGATATCGTCCCCGTAGGCTTTGGGTACGGCGAGTTCGTGGTCCACATGGATGGGGCCGGGACCGGCCGACGTGTAGCTGAACCACACCGCACCCTTCTCACAGATGGCGTGGATGATGGTGTCCGAGGGCATCCCGGCGGCGATCATTGGCTCCATGACCTGCTCGCTGATGAAGGTGTCCGAACGTCCGGTGTTGAAGATGACGGGGATTCCGGCGGAGGCCAGTGCCACGAGGTCCGCAATGATGTCCGGTTTGACGTCGCGCGTCACAGGGCTGGCGATGGGGCCGTCGACGTCCAGCAGCAGCGCGAGGGCTGGAGCCGTATGGGCAGCGGTCCGGCGGGTACCTTGGAGCGGTTGAGTCATGCCCCTATTCTGTCAGTCCCCGGGGGTTGCATCACAGCTATGACGCCCGGGGTCGATAGTCACCTTTTGGCCACAACCTGCCTGTGCCGGGGGTCACAAGTTCCGTTAGCGCGGCAACTTTCATAGGCTTGCAAGGTGATCTTCAAAGCTGTGGGCGAGGGACGCCCGTACCCTGACCATGGATACTCCGCGCCACGGGATTGGGCTGCCCTGCCCCCGCGACCGGTCCGCCTGGATGAACTTGTGACCACAAAGAGGACCTTGGACCTGGAGGCATTGTTGGCTGAAGATTCCACGTTTTTCGGGGACCTTTTCCCGCATGTAGTCCAGTACCAGGGCGTCATGTACTTGGAAGACGGCCTGCACAGGGCGGTCCGGACGGCCCTTCACCAGAGGACGGCCATCCACGCGCGCGTGCTGGTGATCGATGGCTAGTCCCTCTGCTCCCGAGCACGAAACGCCCCAGCCTCCCGGGGCGGGGGGAGCGCCTGCGGATTCCACGGAGCAACCCAAGCCACGCCCAAAGAAGCGCAAGCATCCCAAGGATGTGACGCAACTCCACGGCCACCACGTGGTGACGGGTCCGGAACTTCGTGCGACGTTCGCGGAGGATGCCCGTGCGCACCGCGGTCGTTTCGGCCGCCGCGTGCTGCATGCCATTGTGCTGGTCCTGCTGGTCGGGGTGATCGCCGCCGGGGCAGTGGGAGCGTGGGCCATCATGAACAACGTCATCAAGATCCCCACCACGATTGCCAGCAAAGCGCCAACCAGTCTTTGTCCCACCACCACTTTCGACTACGTGCCGAATGAAACGGTGAACCTCAACGTCTTCAACGGGACGTCCCGTGGAGGCCTGGGGCGCACCGTGGCGGACCAGTTCGCGGCGCGTGGACACAAGGTGGGTGCCGTGGACAACAGCGATACCGCCTATTCCGGAATCGGTGTGGTGGTGTCGGGCATCAAGGGACAGGCGGCGGCGTTCAACGTCCAGCGGAACCTTGCCGGGACGGACTACTTCCAGGACAACCGCGAGGACGAGTCCGTGGATGTCATCATCACCTCGAAATATGAGGGCTTGGTGGAACCGGAGTTGGTGGACCAGACACCGGGAATGCTGAGCTGCCCGCGGGAAAACCTGAGGATTGCCGACGACTCCAAGTGGCCGATCGTCCCCACCCTTCCGGCGGACCAATAGGCCCGGCCGGACAAAAAGGCCCGGCGGAGCAATAGGGGTCGCCTACACCTGGCTCTTGGGAGCCGTCTCCGTACTCAAATGCGATACCTCGTCGAGTCGTACGGGCCGGTCCGCCTCATCGAACTGCGCGCCGGCGCCGAGTTGGATGAACCGCACCGTCTGCGCTGTCTGGGTCTCGACGTCGGAGGCCGGGGCCGACGGGTGGGTGTCGCCGTCGGGCGTTCGGTTGCGTCGTGCGGCGCTGGCGGAAAGCGTGCCGTGGATGAGCCGCGCCAGCTGGGCGACGTCGACGTCCGGGAGGTAGTTCTGGCGGACGCCGTCGTTGAGGATGTCCTGGAGCAGGATGTTGAGGTCGCCCACATGGTCTGCGAGCTTGGAGAACGAGACGGGGGACAGGACGGCCGCCATGGCGGGGCCGGGCGGCAAATGACGGCGGCTAAGGTCCTCCACCTGGGCGCGGACATACAGGGCAAGCCGGTCAACGGGGTTTTCGAGGGCGGCCAGCGAATCGCGCAGGTCCACGATGAAGCGCTCGGTTTCGTCCAGCGCGTACGCGATAAGCAGCTGTTCCATGTCGGCGTAGTAGTTGTAGACGGCTGTCCGGCCCACACCGGCGTGACGCGCGACGTCGGTCATGGTGAGCCCGGGAAGTCCGTGGGTGAAAAGCAGTTCACCGAAGGCAGTCAGGATCCGACGTTGGGTCGCGGCGCGTTGGGCTGCATTCGTGGGGGCCGTGATCCTGGGCATATAGACACTTTACAGCGATCTGTCACCAAGTCCCGTGAGTTGACGCCTTGCCCGTGCGCTTGTGGCGGCATCCCACGGGCAGCCTGGCCGCAAACTCGCGTAACATCGTGGGAACCGGACGAAGACTCAATAAGGGGGACTGTTGCGGGCAACGGTCAAGGATGTGGCGCGCCGCGCCGGGGTCTCGCCGAAGACTGTCTCGAACGTCATGAACGGGATTGTTCCGGTAAGTGGTCCCACGCGGCTGCGGGTCGAGCAGGCCATGCAGGAGCTCGATTACGTGCCCAACCTTTCCGCGCGCGGCCTTCGGAACGGGCGGTCTGGCGTGATCGGCTTGGCCCTGCCCGACCTGGCGACCCCGTTCTCGGCAGAAATTGCCCAGAGCATCGTGGAAGTGGCCCACGAGCAAGGCTGGAGCGTTCAGATCGAGGAAACCGGCCTGGACCCGCAGCGTGAGCAGGACTTGATGACGCGCGCGCGGGCCAACCTCATCGACGGGCTGATCCTCAACCCCGTGGTGCTGGACGAGAGCGCGGTAAAGGTTGGCGTTGCCTTGCCGCCGGTGGTGTTGCTGGGAGAAGTGACACAACAATTGGCCGACCGTGTCTACGTGGACAGTTTTGGCGCCGCCCGGGACATGACCCTGGCGCTGGCCAGGCCCGGACGCCGGAGGATTGCCGTTCTGGGAATCAACCGTGGGCGTCACTCATCCACCGCGATCCACCGTGCTGCCGGGCACGAGGCAGCACTGGAATCACTTGGCATCGAACCTGACGATGACCTCCTGATCCGCTGTGAGAGGTGGACGTCGGAGTCGGCCGCCAAGGCACTTGATGAATACTTGGATTCCCACCCTGTGCCCGAAGCCCTCTTCTGCTTCACGGACTCCATGGCCCTGGGCGCGCTCAACGTCCTGTGGAAGCGCGGAATCCGCGTTCCGGAAGACGTTGCTGTTGCCGGCTTTGATGACATCGCAGACGGCCGGTTCGCGGTTCCGCCCCTCACCACGGTTTCCTTCGACAAACGCACCATCGCCACAGAAGCGCTCCGCCTGCTGACTGAACGCATGTCCGACCGCGGGCATGCGCAGAGGGTAGTGACGGTGGACTACAGCATCGTGGAACGGGACAGCAGCAGGGGTTAAGCGAGAGCTTTTGAATAAATTGTGTGCGCTAACATTTAACTCTTGCCCTCCGTTTTACATCGATGTAATGTGAGACCTGCGTCACCGCGGGGCCACCCTTTACCCGACAATGTGGACGCACCGGAGCCGGATTTTCGCGCAATGTGCAGTGACCTTTCAGCGGACCCATCCAAAGGAGTGACGGGTGAAGCAGTTTGAATCTTTGACCGGGAGAAGTCTGTCCCGGAGGCAGTTATTGACAGGATCAGCGCTCCTGGGCGGTGGGCTTCTGGCCGCAGGCCTCACCGGTTGCGGCGGACCCGCCGGAGCAGCATCCATGCGGACCATCAACTTCTGGCATCTCCTCTCCGGCGGTGACGGCGCCAAGATGCAGGCCATGATCGCCAACGCCAACAGCGCCAACCCCGACTTCAAGGTGCACCCTACGGTCCTGGCCTGGGGGCCGCCGTACTACACCAAGCTCGCAATGGCGTCGGCAGGCGGACGGCCGCCGGAAGTCGCCATCATGCATGCCAGCCGGGTTCCCGGCTACGCCCCCGGTGGGCTCATTGAGCCCTGGGACCTGGATCTCTTGGCGGAGAACGGCATTACGCCGGAGGACTTTGCTCCGCGCATTTGGGAAAAGAGCCAGCAGGACGGAAAAGTGTTCTCCCTCGCCCTGGACTCCCACCCGTTCATCATGTTCTACAACACGGACATAGCCGCCAAAGCGGGGTTGCTTGAAAGCAACGGCCGTTTGCAGGAAGTGTCGTCGCCGGACGGCTTCAGGGACATGGCACTGGAGATGCAGAAGGTCACCAAAGCCCACGGCCTCTCTTTTGGATACCTGAACCTGGGGTCCCAGATGTGGCGTCTGTTCTACACGCTCTACAAGCAGCACGGAGTGGACATCGTCCTCACCCCAGGCCAGCCGATGCAGGCCGATCGGGACGCTGCCGTAGAGTCGCTGGAATTCATGGCCTCGCTCTTCGACGACACCATTGCGGCCAAGAGCGGTGACATCAATACCGGCATCGCGGAATTTGTCCGGGGCGACTCGGGAATGCTGTTCAGCGGCGGCTGGGAACTGCCCACCATGAAAAAGGCGAAGCTGCCGGTTGACGCGGTCACCATTCCCACTCTCTACGGGACGCCCGCTTCATACGCCGATTCACATTCCTTTGTCCTTCCACGGCAACTCGTGGCTGATGATGAAAAGCGCAGGGATGCCTACAAATTCGTCAGTGATGTCCTTAAGGGCTCGCTGTCCTGGGCCGAGGCCGGCCACATCCCGGCATACCAGCCCGTAGTGCGATCGCAGGCCTACCGGGAACTCACCCCGCAGGTCCACTACGCCAATGCGGCCGACATCATCGCCTACGACCCCGAAGCCTGGTTCAGCGGCTCGGGCTCGGATTGGCAGACCTACTTTGCCGAGTACATCCAGAACGTCCTTCTGGGGCGCACCAAGGCAGCAGCAGGATGGGACGGCTTCGTGGACCGCACCAACGACCTTCTGTTCCGGCCCAACCCGGTCTGACCGGCACCAGCACACCGAGCGACAAAGGAGTCCTTTCATGAGTTCCTCTACACTGTCCCGGCAGGCCCGCCAAGCACTGACGACACCTGCACCCGGCGCCAAGGGCGGCCCCTCCCTGCGCAGAAGCAGGGATAACGTGAGCGGCTGGGCGTTCTCGGCCCCGTTCCTCGTGTTCTTCCTGGTATTCCTTGTATGGCCCATCCTGTATGGCTTCTACATGAGCCTGACGGGTAAATCACTCACTGGGGCCAACGACACCCTCATAGGTTTTGCCAACTACTCCGAGGCCTTTGCCGATGCCGGGATGTGGCGTTCCCTCGGCAACACCCTCTATTTCACCGTAATCAGCACGGTTCCCTTGGTGCTGGTTGCGCTGGCCATGGCAGCACTCTTGAACATCGGCCTCCCGGCACAGTGGTTGTGGCGGCTGAGCTACTTCGCACCCTTCCTCCTGGCCTCCACCGTGGTGTCCATGTTCTTTGTGTGGATGTACAACCCGCAGCTTGGCCTGATCAACGATTTCCTGTCCAAGTTCGGCATCCCGAAAGTCGGGTGGCTCAACGATCCCAATGTGGCCATGTGGTCCATCGTGATCGCAACGCTCTGGTGGACCGTGGGATTCAACTTCCTTCTTTACCTGGCTGCTATGCAAAACATCCCCGCCCAACACTATGAAGCGGCATCGCTGGACGGCGCCGGGGCCTGGCGGCAGTTTTTCTCAATCACCCTGCCCCAGCTCACACCCACCACAGTGATGATCGTGCTGCTGCAAATCCTGGCTTCCCTCAAGATCTTCGACCAGATCTACCAGATGACGGCAGGCGGCCCGGGCGGATCCACCCGGCCCGTGGTCCAGTACATCTTCGAAACCGGATTCACCGGGTACAGGCTGGGATACTCCGCAGCCATTTCCTACATCTTCTTCGGACTGATCGTGATGGTGTCCGTCATGCAGTTCTTTGTCGTCCGCCGCAGGAGTGCATAACCATGGCAACCACTACCCTCTCCCGTTCCGCCGCGCGTGTCGCCGATGACCAGGTCATCCGGCAACCTCGCAAGAAGCCGACCATCGGAAAGACAATTGCGGTGGCCGTCGCAGCGGTCCTCGCTGTCCTCTGGTTGATTCCATTCGCGTGGGCGGCGGTGACCGCCTTCAAAACCGAAGCGGATGCCTCGGCGTCGAAAGTAAGTTGGATCCCGCCGTCGGGCTTTACCTTCGATGCCTTCGCCAACGTGTTCCAGGCCGGCAACATCCCGCTGTGGACGTGGAACTCGCTCTACACCTCCGCGGCAATCACGCTCATCACGCTGGTGATCTCCTCACTTATGGCGTACGCATTGTCGAGGATCGAGTTCAAGGGCAAAAAGGTGCTGATGGCGGCGATTATCGCCAGCATCATCGTGCCGCCACCGGTGCTGATGATTCCGCTCTTCTACCAAATGCTCGCCTTCAAGATGATCGATACCTCGTGGGCCATCATCCTCCCGCAGGTGATCCACCCCGCCATGGTGTTCGTGCTCAAGAAGTTCTTCGACCAGATCCCGCGTGAACTCGAGGAAGCAGCCGTGATGGACGGCGCCAGCCGGCTCCGGATTTTCCTGCAGATCATCCTGCCGTTGTCCCGGCCCATCCTGGCCGCAGTCGCGATCTTCACGTTCATCGGGGCCTGGAACAACTTCCTCTGGCCGTTCATCTCCACCAACGACGATTCGCTGCTGACCCTGCCTGTGGGCCTGCAGACCATCAAGAGCGCCTACGGCGTCCAGTACGCACAGAACATGGCATCCGCCCTTCTCGCGGCGCTCCCGCTCATCCTCGTCTTCCTGTTCTTCCAACGCCAGATCATCAAAGGCGTCGCGACGACGGGACTCGCCGGAACCTGACCCCGCACCTCATCGACCCATCACCTGACTTAGGAGAACCATGTCCCGCGCACGCATTACCCTGGACCGCGATTTCACTGTCGGAGAAGTACCCCGGCGCCTCTTTGGCTCTTTCGTGGAGCACATGGGCCGCTGCGTCTACACCGGAATCTACGAACCCGGCCATCCAGAGGCCGACGAGAACGGCTTCCGCCAGGACGTCCTGAAACTCGTCAAGGAACTCGGTGCCACCGTGATCCGCTACCCCGGCGGCAACTTCGTCTCCGGATACAACTGGGAAGACGGCATCGGCCCCCGGGAAAACCGTCCCCGCCGCCTCGACGGTGCCTGGCACACCGTGGAAACGAACGCGTTCGGCCTGCACGAATTCGTCGACTGGTCCAAACAGGCCGGCACGGAAATCATGGAAGCCATCAATCTCGGCACCAGGGGAGTAGACGCCGCCCGCGAGATCGTGGAGTACGCAAACCATCCCGGCGGAAGCTACTGGTCTGATTTGCGCGCGAAGAACGGCCACAAGGATCCGTTCAACATCAAGCTCTGGTGCCTCGGCAACGAGATGGACGGCCCGTGGCAGATCGGGCATAAGACTGCCGACGAGTACGGCCGACTGGCACAGGAAGCCGCCAAGGCCATGCGCTTTGTGGATCCGTCACTTGAGTTGGTGGCTTGCGGCAGCTCCAATTCCCGGATGCCGACGTTCGGTGACTGGGAGCAGACGGTCCTCACGCACACCTACGACGAAGTGGACTACGTGTCCCTCCACGCCTACTACTACGAGCACGAAGGCGACGTCGGAAGCTTCCTGGCTTCCGCCGTCGACACTGACTACTTCATCGAGTCAGTGATCGCCACCGCGGACGCTGTGCGCGCCAAGGGCAAGCACAAGAAACACATCAACCTGTCCTTCGACGAGTGGAACGTCTGGTACCAGCGAGGCCTCGACACCGAAGACCAGCCGCACAACGTTGCCAAGGCCGGATGGCGTGAGCATCCGCGCGTAATCGAGGACAAGTACAACGTGACCGATGCCGTGGTGGTCGGAACGCTCCTCAACTCACTGTTGCGGCACGGCGACCGCGTTCACATTGCCAACCAGGCGCAGCTGGTGAACGTCATCGCCCCGATCTTCTCGGAAGAGAACGGGCCGGCGTGGAAGCAGACCATTTTCCACCCGTTCGCCCGCATGGCCGAGCTCGCCAAGGGGGAGATCCTGCGGCTCTCGGTGGACTCGGACAAGTACTCCAACAGCCGCTTCGGCGACACGGACCTGGTGGACGTCAGCGCCACCTGGAACGAGGAAACAGGACGGGTTGCCTTGTTCTTCGCGAACCGCGGGCTGGAAGAAGCGGCCGACGTCGAGGCCGCTTTGCGCGGTTTCGACGCCCGGCAGGTAGTCCGCGCCGAAGTTCTGGAGATTCCCGAGGGCGGCGACCGTTTCACCATCAACACTCAGGCCCAGCCGGATCGCGTCGGCCTGACCCCGCTGGAAGGCGTCAAGGCGACCGGTTCGGAACTCCGCCTGACGTTGCCCGCCCTCTCATGGGCCGTCGTCGAGCTTGACGTGGCAAAAGCCTAGCGCCGCGCCCAACTGGGTCGCAGTTAAGCACGTTTTGAGCGCTCAAAACGCGCACTACTGCGACTCAGTTGGGTTGAATGGACGACGGCGGGGGCTACTAAACGCTGCAGCCGTCCGGGCCGCAGGCCTCGGCGTCGGAGGCGCCGACGGGGATCAGCGGATTAGCCTCCTGCCACGCCTGGTTGAGGGCTTGGCTGAACAGCTCGGCCGGCTGGGCGCCCGAGATTCCGTACTTGCGGTCAATGACGAAGAACGGCACGCCCGTTACACCGATGGCCCGGGCCTCGTTGATGTCCTCGGTGACGGCATCGGCGTATTTGTCAGTGGTGAAGAGCTCTTCCACCTCCGCGGCGGGGAGTTGAAGGGCGGCACCAAGCTCCGTCAGGTACTCTTGGCTGCCGATGTCCTTGCCGTGCTCAAAATGGTCGCTCAGCAAACGTTCCTTCGCTGCGTCCTGGCGGCCGTGTGCTGCGGCAAGGTGGATGAGGCGGTGGGCCGTGAAGCTGTTGGCGACCACAACCTGATCGAAGCGGTAATCGAGGCCTTCGCCCTTGGCGGCCTCGGTGACGTGCGCGAACATTTGCTTGACCTGCTCAGGGGCGATGCCCTTGCGCTTGCTCAAATAGTCCAGTTCCGTGCCGTCGTAGTGTTCCGGGATTGAGGGGTCCAGTTGGTAGCTCTTCCACTCGATTTCTACGGAATCGCGGTGGGGGAACTGTCCCAGTGCGGTCTCAAAACGGCGTTTCCCGATGTAGCACCACGGGCACGCGACATCTGACCAGATCTCAATCTTCATGTTGTGGGCAACCCTATGACGCGTGGAGCCATTCCGAATTTGACCTGTTATTTTCATCACCCCGCGCCTAGCCTTAGAAAGGGTTATGAAGTCAGCCCGTGGTTTGGGGGTTGTGCGCGCGGAGGCCCCAGTATGCGCATCGGACTCATCGTTGGACCATGGTTTCCTGTTCCGCCCGAAAGATACGGCGGCACCGAACGCGTCGTGGACGCGCTCGCCCGGGCATTGACCGCTGCCGGGCACGAGGTTCTCCTGGCGGCGGCGTCGGACAGCACCTGTCCCGTCCCGCAGATGCCAGGCGCAACAACCAGTGAACCGGAAGAAATCGGGCTCACTCTCAGCGAGTTGTCCCACGTCATCAAGGCCTATCGGGCCATGGACCACGTGGACATCATCCACGACCACACCTTGGCCGGCCCGCTCTATTCGCACCGCCCACGCGGTGTGCCGGTCGTGACCACCGTGCACGGGCCGCTCACCCCACAAACAGCGGAGCTGTACCGGGATATGGCCCAGGACACCGGCGTCATCGCAATCTCCCGGGACCAATGCAGCCGGGTCCATGACCTGCAGGTGTCAGCCATCATCCACCATGGACTGGACCTCTCCACTGTTTCCGTCGGTGACGGCAAGGGCGGGTACGCGTGCTTTGTTGGCCGGATGTGCCCGGACAAGGGACTGCTGGAAGCAGTCGCCATCGCCAGGGAAGCAGGCGTCCCCTTGCGGATTGCAGCCAAGATGCACGCAAAAGATGAACAGCGCTTCTTCCATGATGTGGTGGAACCCGTCCTGGGCCCCGACGAGGAATTCCTGGGAGAACTGTCCGATCCTGAGAAATACGAACTGATGGGCGGGGCGATGGCAATGATCAACCCCATCCAGTGGCATGAGCCTTTCGGGCTGGTGATGATCGAAGCGTTGGCAACGGGAACTCCGGTGCTTGCGACTCCCATGGGTGCAGCCCCGGAAATCGTCAGGCACGGAGTGACCGGATTCCTGGCCGGCAGCCACCAATTGGCCGGGTACGTAGAGGCAGCAGCAAGCCTGAGCCGCGCCGAGTGCAGGCGTTCCGTGGACGAGCATTTCAGTGCCGAACGCATGGCCGCGGACCACCTGACGTTCTATGCCGACGTCATTAAACAATTCAGGTCACGGGGGCTTCCCGCTGAGGGCGTGTTGCAAGAGAATCAAAGCCAGGCCATGTAGTCCACGGCCCACACATCCAAGGAAACCCTCGTGGAGGAGGCCGGCCGGCCATGACTGCTTGGAACGCCGATACAGAAGCCGGGGCCTCCGAGCTCGGTGCCGTCACCATCGTGGAAGGCTCGTCCTTCTGCATCTCCGCGCATTCGGGCGACATCCACGGCGGCGGCTCCCAAGGCACCTACTACCAGGACACCCGGATTGTTTCCCGTTGGGTACTGCGGATCAACGGGGCCCTCCGGGAACCCTTGTCCGCCCGGAACCCCACCGCTTTCCAGGCCGAATATGTGGGCCGGGCGTGTTCCGCCGATGGACGGTTCGACAGCCCCTTAGTGGTCCAGCACCAGCGCCACGTCGGGGCCGGGCTGCGGGATGACCTGACCATCAGGAACTACTCCGGCCAGGCAGCGCCCTGCGACATCGAGCTGCTCATCGACGCCGACCTCGCCGACCTTTTTGACGTCAAAGGCGGCAGGACGGGCAAGGCGGGGGCTGTCGAAAAAACAGCCCGCAAGAAAGAGCTCCACATCGAGTCCGTCCACAGCAATGGGGAACGCCGGGGCGTCGCGTTCAGGGCATCCGGCGCGAAGGCCAACCCGCAAGGGCTGACTTTCCACATCACCATCCCGGCACGCAGCCAGTGGACCACCAGTGTCATTGCCATTCCGCTGATCAACGGGAAGGGTCCGGACGAACCATTCACGGAAACCACTGCCCTCCACCACACCACGGGCGTCCGCCGGCACATCGCCTGGGCTGAACACGTGCCCCGGATCGCTGTCACGGACAGGAACGTGGAAGACGTACTGGAACGCAGCCAGAACGATCTTGGTTCGCTGCGGATTTTCGACCCCGAGCATCCCGGCCGGGCAGCGGTGGCTGCGGGAGCGCCGTGGTTCATGGCACTCTTCGGACGCGACTCGATCCTCTCGTCATACATGTCGCTCATGGTTGATCCCGGCCTCGCGGCAGGAACCTTGCAGACCTTGGCCGCACTTCAAGGCAGCAAAGTGGACCCGGACTCGGAAGAAGAACCGGGCCGGATGCCCCATGAAGTCAGGCTAGGCGTCACGGCGGGGCTCTCATTGGGCGGAACTGCCTACTACGGAACGGCCGACGCGACACCCTTGTTTGTGTCCCTGCTCGGCGAACTGAGCCGGTGGGGACTGGGGTCGGACATCATCGAATCCCTCCTGCCACACGCCGACCGCGCCTTGGAATGGATTGAAAAGTACGGAGACCGCGACGGCGACGGGTTCGTCGAGTACCAGCGGCCCAACGTCCACGGGCTCGTCAACCAGGGGTGGAAGGACTCCTGGGATGGCGTCAACTTTGCCGACGGCACCATCGCCGAGACGCCCATCGCGCTGTGCGAAGTCCAGGCCTACGCCTATGCCGCCTACGTAGCACGTTCCCTTTTGGCGCGCGCGGCGGGCGATACCGCCGTCGAACGCCGTTGCGCGGACCGGGCCGAGGCGCTCAAGGAGGCGTTCAACGAGGCCTTCTGGCTGCCCGATAAGGGCTACTTCGCCCTGGCCTTGGACAAGGACAAGAAGCCCGTGGACTCCTGCACGTCCAACATGGGCCACTGCCTGTGGGTGGGCATCGTGGACGAGGACAAGGCGCCCCTCGTGGCCGAACGGCTGATGTCGCCGGAGCTCTTCACCGGCTGGGGCATCCGCACCCTGGGTTCCGACATGGGCGCGTACAATCCGGTCAGCTACCACAACGGTTCAGTCTGGCCGCATGACACCGCGCTCGCAGCTACGGGACTCATGCGTTATGGCTTCGTTAAGGAGGCCAGCCGGGTGGCGAGCGGATTGTTCGACGCCGCCGAACACTTTGGCGGTCAGCTTCCGGAGCTGTTCTGCGGCTTTGACCGCTCGGACTTTTCGGAGCCGGTTCCGTATCCGACGGCGTGTTCCCCACAAGCGTGGGCGGCTGCGGCACCGATTCAACTCGCCAGGATCCTGCTGCGCTTCGATCCGGATTTCACCCGGAACGTACTGCACCTGGCACCGATACTTCCCGACCCGCTGGGGGAGTTCAAAGCCGAAAACGTCCTGCTGGGCCGTTCACGGATCACCATCCAGGCATCCGGTTCTTCCGGCAGCGTGACGGGTCTGCCCGCCGGGCTGCAGTTGCGCACCGACCCCCGCCCGCCGCTCACGGGGGACCTCTTCGGCTAGAGCCGGTGCTCCATGACGAAGTCGTGCTCCACGGTGTCACCGAGCTTGAAGGACTTGGTTCCTACCTTCCGGAAGCCGCTCTTTTCATAGAAACGGATGGCCTTCGCGTTTTCACTATTGACGCCCAGCCAGACTCCTGCGGCACCCTTGTCTGCCGCGTTTGCAAGTGATGCCTTGATGAGGCGCGATGCTGCGCCTTGGCCGTGGTGATCGGGGTGGACGTAGCATTTGCTGAGCTCCGTGGAGGGGAGCGCGGACAGCACGGAGGCGACGGCGTGGTCGCTCGGGGCCTTGGCGATCAGCATCGTGTACCCGCTAAGCTGCCCGCCGTCGTCGAGCACCAGGACGGTGATGTTCGCATCGGCCAGGTACTCCACAAAGTTGGCCTCGCTGAGCGTCCGCTCAAGGTGGGCTTGGATGTCCGCCGGCGACGCGCCGGGCGGGCAAGCCAGCGGAAAGGTGACCGCAGCAAGCGCGGCGAGCTTCCCGGCGTCGTTGGCTGTTGCGGTGCGGATTGTCGCGGTCACGCGGCCCCCTTTGGAGTGTGGATACAGGTAATGCCCCTAAGAACGAATCTTAAGGGCATTAGCTGTCCACGAACTCTTAGTCGGCTTTGACCGCCAACACCGGGCAGTCGGCCTCCAACAGGATCCGCTGCGACACGCTGCCCATGATGAGCTTTCCAACAGGGCTCCGGCGACGCAGTCCGATCACGATCAGGTTGGCGTCGTGTTCGTCGGCTGCATCCAGGACCTCCGCGGCGGCATCATGTCCACGGACCGGCTGCTTGATCACGTGCTGGATGCCTTGGAGGGCCAACCGTTCCTCTATGGTGTGGATCTCGGGCTCCTGGGCGTACCGGTTGTCTACCAGGGCGTCGCCTTTGGAGGAGTTGATGACCAGCAGTGTGTCGTTGCTCTTCTTGGCTTCGGCGATGGCTTGGGTCAGGGCCGCTTCGCCTTCGGGGGTTGGGACGTATCCCACCACGATGGTCATGGTTTCTCCTGGTTTTCGTGAAGGGGCTGGGTTTCAGTCGCTGTCGTGGGCGCGCCCGAATTTGCGGCCAGCAACGGTTTGGCAGGGCGGTTGCGGCGGATGAGCTTGAACACGAGCGGCCACACCAGGATCAGAGCGATGATGATGTAAACCGCGACGGCGATCGGCTCACTGAACAGCCCCGCGGGGTCGCCCGCGCTGAGCTGGAGGGTCTTGCGAAGCTGTCCTTCGATGCGCGGGCCGAGGATGACACCGAGGATCAGGGGCAGCACGGGCAAACCGAAGCGCCGCATCATGAAGCCCAGCGCGCCGAGGACCAACAGGATCACCAGGTCGAACGCCTGCAGGTTCACGGAGTAGGCACCCAACGTGGCGAAGAAGAGGATGCCTGCGTAAAGGTACGGGCGCGGAAGCTGCAGCAGTTTCGCCCACACGGGTGCAAGCGGCAGGTTGATGAGCAGGAGCAGCAGGTTGCCGATGAAGAGGCTCGCGATGAGCGCCCACACCAGGGGACCTTCGCTGGAGAACAGTTGCGGGCCCGGTTGGATGCCGTAGGTGGTGAACGCCGCGAGCATTACGGCGGCAGTGGCGTTGGTGGGCAAGCCCAGGGCGAGCATCGGCGTGAGTGTTCCCGCAGCGGCAGCGTTGTTCGCGGCTTCAGGACCGGCCACGCCCTCGATGGCGCCCTTGCCGAATTCCTCGGGGTGCTTGGACAGGCGCTTCTCCGTCACGTAGGAGAGGAAGGTCGGGATTTCGGCGCCACCAGCCGGAAGGGCACCGAAGGGGAAGCCGAACGCGGTGCCGCGGAGCCAGGGCTTCCAGGAACGACGCCAGTCCTTCCTGCCCATCCACGGACGGCCCACGGGAATCACGTGCAGCGGTGTCCGCCGCAAGTGGGCAGCGACCCACAGCGCTTCACCCACGGCGAAGATTGCCACCGCCACCACGACGATGTCCAGCCCGTCGGCCAGGAGTGGTTGGCCGAACGTCAGGCGTCGTTGTCCCGTGACGGAGTCGATGCCCACGAGCCCGATGGCCAGGCCAAGGGCCAAGGAGGCGAAGCCGCGGAGCCGGGAGGACCCGAGGACGGCCGTAACTGCCAACAGGGCAAGGACCATGATGGCGAAGTAGCTGGGGGCGCCCAGACTGACTGCGAAGTCCACCACAATGGGTGCGCACACCGCCAGCAGTGCGGTGCCGATGGTGCCGGCTACGAAGGAACCGATGGCGGCGGTGGCAAGGGCCTGCGCAGCCCGCCCCGCTTTGGCCATCTTGTTGCCTTCGATGGCTGTCACCACGGACGACGATTCACCGGGGGTGTTCAGCAGGATCGATGTTGTGGAACCGCCGAACATGCCGCCGTAATAGATGCCGGCGAACATGATGAAGGCGCTCGTGGGTTCCAGCGCATACGTGACGGGAAGCAACAACGCCACGGTCATGGCCGGACCCAGCCCCGGCAGGACGCCGACGGCGGTGCCCAGGAGAACGCCGATGACGGCGAACATCAAATTCATGGGAGTCAAGGCGGTCGCGAAACCGTCCATGAGGGAGGACCAGACGTCCATCAGAGGATTCCTTCCAGGAGCCCGGCCGGCAGTGCGATGCCGAGTCCGAGGTAGAAGCCATAGAAGGTCAGCAAGGACAGGGCAATGGAGATGAGCCCGTCACGGATGTAGCGGCGGCTGCCAAGTGCCCACACGCTGCCCCAGAACAGGATGGTCCCGGAAATGACCCACCCGGCCCAGTCGATCAACAAGATGTTGAGGATGAAAGCACCAGCCAGTGGCAGGACTGTCTTCCAGTCTGCGGGGTGGGCCAGGTCCACGTCCTCGCCGCCTTCCGCTTCGCCCTTGCCGCCCCGGAGGACGTTGATGGCAAGCAGGACGGCACAAACCAGCAGCAGGCCCGCAACAATGTAGGGAACTGTCTTCGGGCCAACCGGGTCCGATTGCGAATACGGGGTGACCAGGCCGTTGGCGTCAAGGAAGACAAGGACGCCGGCCGCGCCGAGCAGGAGGGATACCCCCAGTTCGGCGCGGCCTTTCAAGCCTGTTGCTGCAGTGCTCACGCCAAGCCAAGCTTGGTGAGGACGTCCGCCACCCGCTTGTCCTGGTCCGTCAGGAACGTTTGGAACTCGTCGCCGGTGATGAAGGCGTCAGTCCAGCTGTGGGTCTTGAGGGCTTCTTTCCACGCGGCGGATGCATGCATCTTCTCCAGTGCGGCGATCAGGGACTTCTTGTCGTCGTCGCTGATGCCCGGAGGGGCAACGATGCCGCGCCAGTTGGTGAAGACCAGATCGATGTTGGACTCTTTGAGGGTTGGGGCGTCAACACCTTCGATCCGGTTCTCGCCGCTCGTGGCCAGGACGCGGACCTCTCCGGACTTGATCTGCTGCAACAACTCGCCAACGCCGGAAGCGGCGAAGCCGAGCTTGTTGCCCAGGATGGCCGGCAGAAGGTCACCGCCACCGTCGTACGAGACGAAGTTGACCTTCGTGGCGTCGATGCCAACTGCGCCGGCCAACTGCATCGGCAGGAGGTGGTCGGGGCCACCGGGCGAGGAGCCGCCGCCAACTGAGATGGAAGCCGGGTCAGCCTTCCAGGCCTTCACCAGGTCATCGATGGTCTTGTAAGGAGAGTCCTTGCTGACCATGATGGCGCTGGGCTCTTCAATAAGTCGCGCCAGCGGCGTCGTTTCAGTCAGCTTCGATTCCGACTTGTTGGTGTAGCTGGCACCAACAACGCCGAGGCCCATAAGCATGGTGAGGTCGCCGTTGCCCTTTTCGTTGACAACGCGGGCAAGCCCGACGGTGCCACCGGCGCCTGCCAGGTTGAAGACCTCGGTGTTGGTGGAGATCTTCTCGTCATCGAGGACCTTGGCGGCCGCCCTCGCGGTGGTGTCGTAACCGCCACCCGGGGTGTTGGGAACCATGATCTGGAGTCCGGTGATAGGACCGGCCGCGCCGGTGCTTTCAGAACCCGTGGAGTTCTTTCCCGTGGCACCGCAACCGGTGGCCATCAGGGCGATGCCGGCAGCAACGGCGGCGACTCGCAATGCGCGGATCTGGCGCATGGTCTTCCTCTTCTCAGTGTTGACACTTGGTGAGGGGCAGCGGTGCCCCGTGAATCGATGCTAGGTCCAGGCGTGATGCCGATCACTCTTGTGTTCGCAGTGATCTTTAAGTTCATTGCGTTCACGGCTCCAGCCGGCTTCCGGGGGTGCGTGGCATGGTCTGGGGTATAGTGCCGGTACGCGAGGCGGGCAGCCCCTATGTGCCCCGGTAACGCCCCCAATCGGCCCATGAAGATCACCAAAGGATCCACGCAGTGACTCGACGAAGAGGAATGTCCCTTGCCGGGCAGTACCTTGTGCTGCAGTTGCTGATCGTGTTGGCCGTCCTTGTGGCGGTCGCTGCCATCTCCCTGGCCGAATCCGCCGCCGCTTTTGAGCGGACCGAGGGACGCCGGGCCTTGTCCGCCGCGGAGGCACTGGCCAGCAATCCCACGGTTCGGGCCCTGCTTCCCACCGCGGAACCACGGACCGGTGCAGCCCTCCCGGCCGTGGCTGAATCCGTCCGAACGGTGTCAGGGTCGTCCCAAGTGGCCCTCGCAAAGCTCGACGGCACGGTGGTAACGTCCTCGGACCCGGGCTTGTTGGGGAATCCACTCCCGCTTGGTGACAGCAAGGTCATGGATGGCCGGGCGTGGACAGGCGTCCTCGGCAGTGGCAGCGCGGCTGTTCTCTCCGCCCACGTACCAGTGCTGGATGATTCAGGAAAGATGATCGGCATCGCGTCGATCAGCAGGAACTATCCCTCCACTCTGGAAAGACTGAGCGAGGCCGCCCCCAACCTCCTCACGTACCTCGGCGTCGCCAGCGTCCTTGGTGTTGCGGGATCGCTGCTCCTGTCACGGCGCGTCAAGCGGCAAACACTGGGCATGGAACCACGGGAGATCACCGGGCTGGTGGAAAACCGTGAGGCCATGCTGCAAGGCCTTAAAGAGGGAGTCGTAGCGCTGGACCCGCACGAGCGCATCACGGTGGCCAACGACAGCGCCCGCCAGCTCCTCGGATTGCCCGCTGATTGCATCGGACGCAAGCTCGGCGCCCTCCACGTAGACCCTGCCTTGAAGGTGGTCCTTACCCGCGAGCAGTCCAATCCTGACCAATTGGTGCTGGTGGGGGACCGTTTGGTGGTCATGAACAGGGTGGCCCTGCGCTCGCGGGGACGCGATATTGGTTCTGTGACCACTTTGAGGGACCGCACTGAACTCTCGTCCTTGGAGCGGGAGCTTGGCACTACCCGCACTGTGACGGACACGCTCCGTGCCCAGGCCCACGAGTTCGCGAACCAGTTGCACGTCATTTCGGGACTCATCCAAATCGGGGAATACGATTCAGTGGTGCAGTTCGTCAACGGCGCAACCGTGGACCGGACCCGGCTCAACGAAGAAGTCACCAGCCGCATCGAGGACCCGGCGCTCGCGGCCCTGCTCATCGCCAAGGCAAGCCTCGCCGCCGAGAGGGGCGTGGAGCTTCAGCTGGACCCCCAATCCGCGCTGCCGCGCGTCAAGGATGAACTCTCCCGCGACCTCACCACGGTGGTTGGGAACCTGGTGGATAACGCGTTCGACGCCGTCGCGGGCCTTCCGGATCCGACCGTTCGGGTTCTGGTGGACAACAGTAAGGACCGGGTGACCGTGACCGTCCGCGATTCAGGCCCGGGTGTGCCGGAAGACAGCACCGAGGACATCTTCCGCCAAGGATTTTCCACCAAGACGTCGCGTCCCAGTGACGCCCGCGGATTCGGCTTGGCCATCTCGCGTGTGGTGTGCCGCCGGTCCGGCGGCGACCTCACAGTAGCCAATGACCATGGGGCGGTTTTTACAGCAACATTCAACAAAGGGGCAGCGTAGCCGTGATCAAGGTTCTGATCGTCGATGACGACTTCATGGTAGCCAAGGTCCACGCCGGATTCATCCAGCGGACCCCGGATTTCGGCGTGGTGGGCGTCGCGCACACGGGAGCGCAGGCCATCGCCGAAACCGAACGCCTCCAGCCGGACCTGGTGCTGTTGGACATCCACCTCCCGGACATCAACGGCCTTGACCTCATGCACCAGCTGCGGGATGTGGCGCCTGACCTCGACGTGCTGGTGATCAGCGCAGCACGGGAGGTGGAGACAGTCCGGAAGGCGTTGCGCGGCGGTATTGTGCACTACCTGATCAAGCCCTTTTCGCAGTCCGATCTGCACGAACGCCTGGAGCATTACCGCAGTGCTTACCAGGGTCTTGACGCGTCGAAACAGGAGGCCGAGCAATCGGACGTCAACCGCGTGTTCGGCTTGGGCGCTTCCGAACGGGCACTGCCCAAGGGGTGCAGCGTGGAAACGCTCGAGCTGGTGGAGGCCGCACTCAAATCAGCCCAAGGGGATGTCTCCGCTGCCGAAGTCGCCGAGCAGCTGGGGACCTCCCGTGTCAGCGCACGCCGCTACCTTGAGTACCTCCACGACGAAGGTGCGCTGGAGGTCCGACTCAAGTACGGCGTCGGGCGTCCTGAAAGGCGGTATGTCCTGAAGGGCCGCTAACCGGCATGCGCGCCCGTGTGTCTGCGGCCCTAGGCGCCCACCGTCTTCAAGTACCCGCGAATCCCGTCCACCACCAGCTGATGATCCTCGTCGGAGGCCAGCCCGGATACCGTGACCGCCCCGATGACGCCGGCTCCGCGGACCCGGATCGGGAACGAGCCCCCAGCCAGGGTGTAATCACCGTGGTCGAGCCAACCGCCGCCCAACGGACTGTGGCCACGGGCGGAAAATTGCTCCGACAGCAACGCGGTGCTGTGCTCGAAACGCAGCACCGAAGCGGACTTGCGGCGGATCCACTCCTCCTGGTCAGCCGTTGCGCCGGGCAGGACACAGCGGAAGAGCACGATGTTGTGGCGCCGGATGTCTATCGCAACGCCATGGCCCTCGGAAATCGCGTGGTTGGCGATGAGTGAACCGAGGCGCCAGGCGTCGTGGTGGTCGAAGCTCGTGAAGACCAGGTCTTCTTCCTGCTGGCGGAGCTCGGCCAGGCGCGGTGAGTCGGTCATTTGGCACCTGCCACAAGATCGGCGTCGTAGCTCAGTCCGATCTGTCGCCGTATCTCGTCCATGGCTGCCATGACGGCCACGCTTCCGTCCGGGGGCAGGATGGTTCCGGCTGTTTCTCCGGAGCGGATCAAGCGCTCCAACTCCGCCGCCTGGAACTGCATGCCCCTGCTCTTGACAGGTTCGTCGAATCGCTCAATAACGCTGCCATCGGAAGCGAACACCGTAAACGGCACGGGGTTGTACCAAGTGTGCTCGATGTCGATCCACCCATCCGTCCCGATCACCATGGCACGGTTGGCGCTGGCAGCATCCAGTTCGCAATCGACGATCGCCTGCGAGCCGCCGTCGTAATCGAAAATCGCCGCCGTCTGGCGGTCGACGCCGGTTGCCGTCATGGCGGCGCTCGCGGTGATACGCGAGGGAGTGCCCAGGATGTCCAAGGCGAAAGAGACCGGGTACACGCCAAGGTCCAGCAGCGCGCCGCCACCCAAAGCTGGATCATTCAAGCGGTGTGCGGGATCCTTGGGCAGGTTTTGGTTGTGGCTGGCCACCACCTTGCGGACCTCGCCGATGGTTCCCGCTGCGATGATCTCCCGGAGCCGGACCATGTGGGGGAGGAATCGAGTCCACATGGCCTCAAGGGCCACAAGGCCCTTGGAATCGGCCAGGTCAAAGACCTCCTGCGCTTCGCGGGCGTTCATGGTGAACGCCTTCTCCACCAGGACGTGTTTCCCGGCGTTGAGGGCAAGCAGCGCATTCGCGTGGTGGAACGGGTGGGGTGTCGCGATGTATATGACGTCCACTTCGGGGTCGGCGGCCAGTGCTTCGTAGCTGTCATGGGCAGTCGGGATGCTGTATCGCTCGGCGAACGCCTTGCTCGATTCCAGTGCACGCGAACCCACGGCTTGTACGGTGAAGCCGTTCTCGATCAAGTCCTGCGCCTGAAGACCCGCGATGAAGCCGGTCCCGAGGATTCCCCAGCGGATGTGTCCGTCGGAAGTGCCATTGTTGTGGGTCAAGGTTCAGTCCTTTGGTGAGTCAGGCTCTGCGTCCGGGAGCGGGTACGCCGCAAACGCAAAACGCCCTGAGTCCGGCGACCAGCTGCTGACGTTGAGCGTACCTTGGCCGCCGAACAGCGGCCATACATGGAGCGGTGTGGCCCAGTCGTCCGTGGAAACCAGTACGACGGCGACAGGCAGGTCCGCGGGGTGGCCTTCGGTTCCGCTGGGGAACCTGATGTAGCTGGCGTAGCTGCCATCGGGGGACAGATGCGGGAACCAGTCGACTGTGTTGGATTCGAGGAGTCGCTCGAACCCGCTTCCGTCGGCTTGGACGCGGGCGAGCTGGGCGTGCCCCTTGGCCGTGCTGAAGGATTCCGTGTTCAGGTAGAGCCACTTTCCATCGGGCGAGTACTCCGGCCCGTCGCAGTGGCCGGAGCCGACGTCAGCGCTGGCGGTAGCGCCGCCGTCGGACGCTATGGTCATGAGGCGACCTGGCTGCGTGGAGTCGCCATCCGCTCCCCATCCCCGTTCACAGTTCTGATTCCCCGGTCACCGACGCGATCCACACCTCGCAACGCTGGCCGGGCTGAAGCGTGCGGTTCACGTCGGTTGGCACCTAGTCTTTGCTGCTGAAGGCGGCGTCGAAGCTGGTTTGGGAGGCGGGGAAGTCGAACTTCTTCAGGGCGGCGAGGGCTTCGGGGGCGCCGTGGAGGCGGTCCATGCCGGCGTCTTCCCATTCCACGGAGATCGGGCCGTCGTAGCCGATCGCGGACAGGGCCCGGAAGGATGCTTCCCAAGGCACGTCGCCTCGTCCGGCGGAGACGAAGTCCCAGCCGCGGCGGGGATCGCCCCAGGCCAGGTGGGAGCCCATGACGGTGTTCCGGCCCGTGAACCGGAGCTTGGTGTCTTTGCAGTCCACGTGGTAGATCCGGTCTTTGAAGTCCCAGATGAAGGACACGGGGTCGATGCCTTGCCACATCATGTGGGACGGGTCCCAGTTCAGTCCGAACGCTTCCCGGTGCCCGATCGCTTCCAGCGTGCGCTGAGTCGTCCAGTAGTCGTAGGCGATTTCGGAGGGATGGACTTCGTGGGCGAACTTCACACCCTGTTCGTCGAAGACGTCCAGGATGGGGTTCCAGCGGTCGGCGAAGTCCTGGTAGCCGGCGTCGATGACCTTCTCGGGGACGGGCGGGAACATGGCGACGTATTGCCAGATGGAGGAGCCGGTGAACCCGACCACGGTGTCCACCCCTAAAGCGCGGGCGAGGCGGGCGGTGTGTTTCATTTCTTCGGCGGCGCGTTGGCGGACGCCTTCGGGGTCCCCGTCGCCCCAGACCTTGGAGCCGACGATCGCTTCGTGGCGGAAGTCGATGGGGTCATCGCAGACGGCCTGGCCCTTGAGGTGGTTGGAGATGGCCCAGACTTTGAGGTTGTACTTCTCCAGGAGTTCGAGTTTGGAGTCGACGTAGCCTGGTTCGTCCCATCGCCAGGCGTCGAGGTGGTCTCCGGAGACGGCGATTTCCAGGCCGTCGTAGCCCCAGCCCGAGGCAAGACGCGCGACTTCCTCGAGGGGGAGGTCGGCCCACTGGCCGGTGAACAGGGTGTACGGGCGGGGCATGTCAGGCTCCTTCGGTGTGGGTCTGCAGTTGGATCAGTGAGCTCTTTGCGGCGGCAGATTCTTCGATGCCAGCCAGGATGTGCTGGACGGTGAGGCCCTCTTCAAACGACGGCGACGGCTGGCTTCCATCGCGGATAGCCAACAGGAAGTCGCGGATCTGGTGGGTGAAGGTGTGTTCCCAACCGATAATGTGCCCTTGCGGCCACCACGCCTCGAGATAGGGGTGTTCGGGTTCGTTGACCAGGATCCTGCGGAAGCCCTGCTCCCGGACAGGAACGGTTGCATCCATGAAGCCGAGCTCGTTCAGGGCCTCGAGGTCGAAGAGGATGGTGCCTTTGTCGCCGTATATTTCCAGCTTGAGCGAGTTCTTCTGGCCGGTTGCCACCCTGCTGACTTCAACAGAGGCGATTGCTCCGGAGGCGAGGGTCAGCGTTGCCCAAGCGGCGTCGTCGACGGTTACCGGCTCCGGACCGTCAGGGCCGGGGCGCTGGTCCACGAAGGTGTGCAGGCGGCCGGTTACTTCTGTAACGGAGTCGCCGAGCAGATAGAGGACTTGGTCGATCGCGTGCGAGGCGATGTCACCGAGCGCGCCGGAACCGGCGGTTTCCTTGCGCAGCCGCCAGGTCATGGGGGACCCGGCGTCGGAGAGCCAGTCCTGCAGGTACGCGGCGCGGATGTGCCGTACGGTGCCGAGCCGGCCTTCGGCGATCAGTTCCTTGGCCAGGGCCAGGGCGGGGACCCGGCGGTAGTTGAAGCCGATCATTGACTGGACGCCGCGCTGTCTTGCAGCGGTCGCGGCTGCGGTCATGCCCTCGGCTTCGGCCAGGGTATTGGCCAGGGGCTTTTCGACGAGCACGTGCTTTCCGGCTTCGAGCGCGGCGATGGCGATTTCGGCGTGCATCCAACCCGGGGCGCAGATGTCGATGATGTCGATGTCGTCCCGTTCAATGACGCTTCTCCAGTCCGTTGCTGATTCGGCCCAGCCGTACTTGGCTGCCGCTTCGGCAACGGATTCGGCGTTCCGGCCTACGAGTACTTTCTGCTCGAAGGCCGGGACGTCGAAGTAGCCGGCCACATTCCGCCACGCATTCGAGTGGGCTTTCCCCATGAACGCGTAACCGATGGCGGCCACGCCCAGTGGGCGCGATGCCGGCGAGGGTGCTGGTCGGTCCTCTGGTGAAGGCCGCTTCGATCCCTGATTGTTGCCTGTCCGGGCAGGGGTGGTCATGGTAGTTTCCTCGCTGATTCTAGAGAGTGGCGGATTCCGGTGCCCAGTCCTCAGGGACTGCTGCCGAAGCGGGGGCGTTGCTGGTCACGTCCACGAACGTGCCTGATTCGACGGACTCGGCGATCGAGACCATCGTGTCCAGGACGTGGTAAGCGAGGTCGCCGGTGGCTCGGTGCGGTTCGCCGGCGCGCAGTGCCCGGGCCATGTCCAGCACACCCAGGCCGCGGCCTTGGGCGGGGCCGGACGCGGCTATGATTTCCGGTTCTTCCGCGCCGGGCCGCCACAGCCTCACCTCGCCGTCGAAGTAGTTCGGATCCGGCAGCGAGAGCGTGGCTTCCGTGCCGGTGATCTCGACAAACCCCATCCTCTGGCGTGGGGACTCGAAGCTGAACACGCTGTGTGAGGACTGCCCGCCTTCGAACTGTGCCATGGCGGACACGTGCGTGGGGACCTCGACGGCGAACTCCTCGCCTGCCTTCGGACCGGAACCGATCACGCGGGTCTTCTTCGCGGCAGAGCCGACCGCTGCCACCTTGCGGACCGAGCCAAAGGTCTGGACCAGCGCGGTGAGGTAGTACGGGCCCATGTCGAACAAGGGGCCGGCACCATGCTGGAACAGGAACGCCGGGTTCGGGTGCCAGGACTCAGGACCGGGGGTCTGGAACGTGGTCATGCCGGTGAGCGGGGTACCGATGTCGCCGCGCTCGATGATCCTGCGTGCCGTCTGCAGGCCGGCACCGAGGAAGGTGTCCGGGGCGGTGCCAAGGCGGATCCCCGCCGCATCTGCAACTTTCAGCAAGCCCAGCCCGGATTCGCGGTCCAGCGAGAATGGCTTCTCGGTCCAGACGTGCTTGCCGGCGTTCACCGCGGCCGTGGCCACCTCGACGTGCGCCGCCGGGATGGTCAGGTTAACGATGATTTCGACGTCGGGATGGTTCAGTGCCAGCTCTGGCGCACCCCACTCGGCGATGCCGTATTCCTTGGCCCGGGCCTCTGCGGTCTCGACGAAGAGGTCCGCGATCACGTGGACCTTCAGGTCCGGGAAGACTGTGAGGTTGTCCAGGTACTGCTTGCTGATATTGCCTGCGCCGATGACGGCGACGCCGACTGGACCCTTGCGCTGGGATGGGGAAAAGCTCATGCTTGTGCCTCTTTGGAAAGGTGTCCTTCTGCGGCCTGGACGCTGGCTGCAGCGGTCAGGTACCGCAGGCTCTCGGTGATGCCTTCGAAGATGTCGCCGGAGTAGTCGTCGAATTCCACCACGCCAACTTCCAAGGATTTCGCCGCGGCGATGACGTCCAGTACCGGTATGGTGCCCTTTCCGGCAGGCAGTTGGGCCTTGGTGTCGGCAGTGCCCGGGCCGTCCTTGATGTGGATGAGCTTTACGCGGCCACCCAGGCGTTCCAGCAACTCCACGGGGTCCTGCCCGCCAAAAGCCGCCCAATAGGTGTCCACTTCCAGGACCAGCTCAGGGTCCAAGAGGGACTCGAGGTACTCCAAGGCCGTGGTGCCCTCGATAGTGGACTCCAGTTCCCACGCGTGGTTGTGGTAACCCACACGAATGCCATACTCGGCGCCCTTCTTTGCCGCGGCGTTAAGCTTGGCTGCCGTGGCCCGGATGTCCTCGGCGGACTGCCAATGCTCTGCAGGGAGATAGGGATCAATGACGGTTGCGATGCCCAGTTCCTTGGCCGCAGCGAAGATCTGGTCCTGATCGGCGGACAACAGGGGGGCATGCCCTGAAGGGGCCGCGAGCCCGTTCTCCTTCAATGCTGCGCCGAGCTCGGAAGCCGTGGCTACGAAGTTGTACGGCTCAACCTGGCTGAAGCCTATATCGGCGACCTTCTTGATGGTTCCCGGCAGGTCTTCCTGCAAGGCGTTTCGGACGGTGTAGAGCTGGAGTGAATACGTCATTGCTTTCCTTTGCGGTGGTGGCCGTCAGCAGGACAGTGGTGCTTGTACTTATGGTGCTTGTACTTAACAGTGAACCTACTTGACCGCCCCTGAGGACAGGCCTGCCACCAAATGTTTTTGGACCAGGATGAACCCGATGAGCACGGGCAGGCTGACCACCACGGATGCAGCCATGAGTTGGTTCCAGAAGACGTCCGACTCACTGGCGTAGGCCTTTAAGCCCAAGGACAACGTCTTGGTGGCCTCGTTGGTGAGGACGGAAGCGAACAGAACTTCACCCCAGGCAGAGATGAAGGAGTAGACAGCAACGGCGATGATGCCGGGCTTGGCAACGGGAAGGATCACCCGGAACAGGGCTCCCATCCGGCCGGTGCCGTCAATCATCGAGGCCTCTTCCAGTTCCTTCGGGATGGAGGCGAAGTAGCCGCTCAACATCCAGATCGCGAAAGGCAGCGTGAAGGTCATGTAGGTGATGATGAGGCCCAGGTAGGAGCCCTGTAGCTGGAGGCCGGTCATGTTCCGGATCTGCGTGAAGATGAGGTAGAGCGGCAGGAGGAACAGGATGCCCGGGAACATCTGGGTGGATAGGACCGTCAGGCTGAAGGCACGCTTGCCCTTGAACGGTAGCCGGGCGATCGCATAGGCCGCCAGGACGGCTACTGTCACGGAACAGACAGTGGCGCACACGGTGATGATGAGGCTGTTCTGGAAGTACTTGGCCAAGGGAACCGTTGTCCAGATGTCCACGTAGGGGGAGAGCGTGATTTCGCGGGGAATCCATTGGAACAGCCCGGAGACGTCCTTGAGCGGTTTCAACGATGTTGAGACCACCACGAAGAGCGGAATCGCTACCCAGAGCGACAGGACTGTCAGGACGATGTTCCGCAGAATCCGGAAGTTGCGGGTCTCAATCATTGTCGGCTCCCTTGGGCAGCACCATGCGGATGTAGAAGACGGAGGCTATGAACAGTGCGATCAGGAGCAGGACGCTCATGGCGCCACCGAGGCCGAAGTTCCAGCTTCCGAACGAGTTTTGGTAGATCAGCGGGGAAATGAGGGTGGCTTCCTTCGGGGACGACGCTCCGAAAAGGACAAAGGGAACGTTGAACTGGTTGAAGGTCCAGAGCGACATCACCATGAGCAGCACGCCGTTTGCCGGGCGGACCATCGGCAGGGTGATACTTCTGAACTGCTGCCAGAGGGTTGCGCCGTCGATGGCTGCGGCCTCGTAGACATCGTTGGGAACGTTCTGCAGGGCTGCCATCAGCATGAGGAAAGCGAAGGGCCAGAGTTGCCAGACGTTCACCACGACCATCGCGCCAAAGGAGTTCTCGCCCAGCAGCCAGAACGGCCGCTCGTCGCCGAAGAGCCGGAACGTGTCCACCAGGATCTGGTTCACGGCACCATCGCGCTGGTTGAACATGAAGGCCCAGGCGATGGTTCCGACGTAGGCCGGAAGGGCATACGGAACAAGGAAGAACGTGCGGAGGAGCGCCCGGCCCTTGAAATTGGAGGACAGGAAGACGGCACCGGCCATGCCAAGCACCCAGGAAAACCCGACAACCAGGACGGTATAGCCAAGGGTCCTGCCAACGGTGCTGAAGAAAGCCTGTCCGATGGTGCTGTCCGGGTTGAGGCCGTTGATAAAGTTCTGCAATCCGACGAACGGGGCGTTGAGCCAGTTGGTCAGGTTGAGCTGCGTCAGGGAGATGAAGGCGATCCAGACGCCGAGCACCATGGGCCCGATGTGAATCAGTAGTTCAAGGACGGCGGCGGGGGCGATCAGGCCGTAGGGAAGGAACGAACGGCGACGTTTGCGGACCGGTGGTGCGGAGGCGGCCTTCGGATGGCCGGGGCCGGGATCCACCGCAGGGGTGCTGGCGGCGGGGCCGCTTTCCACTGCTGAATGCGACCTGTCCAGTGCTGAATGTGACATGGAAACTCCTTTGCCGGAGTGGGGGCGTCGCTTTGACGTGGCGCCCCCACTCTCAGGGCCTGGTTACTGGGCCGCGGCCATCTGGTTGTTGGCGTCCTTGAGGGCCGCCCGGATGTCGTCTTCGGAAACAGTTCCGGTGGCTGCCTTGGCAAAGAGGTTCTTGATGGCCGTACCCGTGAGGGTTTCCATCTGTCCTTCCTTGGCGATCAGCGGCATGGGCAGGGAGTGGTTGGCCAATGCGTCATTCTTGGCTTTGACCTCTTCCGTCTGGAACGCAGCATCGCTGGACGCCGCGGTCACTACCGGGAGGGAGGAGTACGCCTTGTTGAGGGCGACCTGTTCTTCGTCACTGGTCAGGAAAGCTGCCAGCTTGATGGCATTCGCCTTGTTGTCGCTGTTCTTGAAGACGCTGAGGTTGATGCCGGCCACGTGGCTTTGCGTGGCCTTATCTCCGGTTGCGTCCGCCGTCATCATGGGGATGGGGGCCACGCCCCAGTCCTTGAAGTCGCGGGCGGCGAAGTTCTTCAGCGGGCTTTGGTCGAACATCATGGCCGCCTTGCCGTTGATGACGTTATCCACCTTCTGGCTTCCCTGGCTAAGTTCAGCGTCCGACGGCGACATCACCTTGTGCGTGGCCATCAGGTCGACGAACTGCTTGACGCCCTCCACTTGGGGATCGCTGTCAAAGGTCGGCTTTCCATCGGCGTCGAACAGCGTGCCACCGTTTTGGAGGCCACGGACGAACGCCTGGTGGGAGTTGGCTGAAACGGAGGCTCCTGCGGCGGTGAAGCCCCACTGGTCCGGCTTGCCGTCACCGTTGGTGTCCTTGGTGAGCTTTTTGGCCGCGGCGACGAACTCGTCCCAGGTTGCGGGTGCCTTCTCGATCCCGGCTTCCTGGAACATCTTGGTGTTGTAATACATGTTGTACGCCAGGCCGTAGAGCGGGATGGATGTGGGGGTCTTGCCCTCTGCTCCACCCGTGGACCAGCTGGTCTGCAGGAAGCGATCCTTGCCGCCAACCGCTTCCAGCAGCTCCCCTTCCACCGGTTCAAAGGCGCCGGTTTCCTGGAGGGTGACAGCCCATGTGTTTCCGATATTCAGGACATCGGGTCCATCTCCGCTGGTGACGGCGGTGAGGATGCGGTTGTAGAGGTCAGTCCAGCTGATGACTTCCAGCTGCACTTTCACGCCGGTCTTTTCGGTGAAGCGGTCCAGCGTAGGCTTCAACTTGGCGGCTGTGTCATCCAGGCTGTTCCCTTGGTCGGAAGCCCAGTAGGTAATGGTGTCGCTGGATGCCTGGGGGCTGCCCCCGCCTCCACACGCGCTGAGGCTAAGGGCTACTGCTGCCGTGGCGGCAAATGCTGAAAATGCTTTCAGTGGATTTTTCATGGTGCTCCGGTTTCCTCGTCGTCGAGCTGGCACTGTTGCCGGGGGCTAGGACAGGGTTGCTGCCGTGGGGTCCCAGTCCTCGGGCAGTGCCGGGACCTTGGACGCTGAACTTTCGACATCCACAAAGGCACGGTTGTCGATGGACTCCGAGATCGAAGCCATGGTGTCAAGGATGTGGAACGCCAACTCACCCTGTGCGCGGTGTGGGCGGCCCTCGCGGATCGCCCGCGCCATCTCGAGGACTCCCGCGCCGCGGCTGGCTGTAGACCCTACCGACGGGACAACCGTCCAATCGTCCGAGCCGAGGGCGCAAATGCGGATATCGCCGTCGAAGTTGTTCGGATCCGGCAAAGCGATGGTGGCGTCGGTTCCGGTGATCTCCACAAAGCCCGCGCGCTTGAGCGGCGAGTCAAAGCTGAAGATGCTTTGGGCCGATTCGCCGTTCTCGAACTGCAGGATGGAACTCACATGGGTGGGGACCGTGACGTCGAAACTTTCCCCTGCCTTGGGGCCGGAGCCGATGATGCGGCTCTCACGCGACTTTGAACCGAACGCAGCCACGCGCCGGATGCTGCCGAACGTCTGTACCAGCGTGGTGAGGTAGTACGGGCCGATGTCGAAGAGCGGGCCGGCACCGTCCTGGAAGAGGAACGCCGGATTGGGGTGCCACGACTCCGGGCCCGGCGACTGCAGCAGGGTCAAAGCGGTCAGCGGGGTACCGATGTCGCCGCGCTCGATCATGCGGCGGGCAGTTTGCAGGCCCGCTCCGAGAAACGTGTCCGGCGCACAGCCAAGACGCACGCCGGCGGCATCTGCCGCTTTGAGCAGGCCAAGGCCGCTTTCCCGATCCAAGGAGAACGGCTTTTCGCTCCAGACGTGCTTGCCTGCGTTCACTGCCTGGGTGGCAACTTCAACATGTGCTGCCGGGATGGTGAGGTTGATGACAATTTCGACGTCGGGGTTCCCGAGGACGGCGTCGACGCCACCATGGTTGGCGATTCCATACTCTGCGGCCCGCGCGGCCGCGGCCTCCTCGAAGAGGTCACCGATTGCGACGACGCGCACGTCCGGAAAGCTTGTGAGGTTGTCCAGGTATTGCTTGCTGATGACGCCTGCGCCGATGATGCCGACCCCGACAGGTCCCGATCCCAGAGGCCCAAAGACGTTGTCTGCTGCGTGGCTCATGCGGTGACCTTTCCGGCGGTGAGGAACTTGTAGCTGTCTTTCACGGCGTCGAACATGTCGCCCTGGAAGTCGTCCAGTTCGACGACGGCTGCTTCGAGGGAGCGGGCGGCGCCCAGCACGTCCCAGATGGGCATGCTGCCGTCGCCGACAGCCAGTTGGCTGGATGGATCCGGGGTGACGGGACCGTCCTTGATGTGGATGAACTTCACCCGGTCGCCGAGGCGGGCGAGGAGTTCGGCAGGGTTCTGGCCGCCAACGGCTGCCCAATACGTGTCGAGTTCCAGGACCACTTCGCGATCGAGGTGGTCGGCAAGGTGCTCGATCGCCGTCTTGCCCTCAATCACTGACTCAACTTCCCACCAGTGGTTGTGGTAGCCGACCTTCACGCCGTAGGTGGAGCCTTTCGCGGCTGCAGCATTCAGCTGTTCGGCGGTTGCCCTGATGTCTTCGATGGTGTTCCAGCGGTCAATCGGAACATGGGGGTCGATGACGGTGCCGATGCCCAGCTCCTGCGCCGCGGCAAAGATGGCGTCCTGGTCGTCGCTGAGCAGGGGAGCGTGACCTGAAGGGGCAGTGAGGTTGTTCTCGGCCAGAGCCTGCTTGAGCTCGGCGGCCTTGGCGACAAAGCGGTAGGGCTCCACCATGGTGAAGCCGATGTCCGCTAGTCGCTGGATTGTCCCTGGAAGGTCCTGTTCGAGGGCCTTTCGGACTGTGTAGAGCTGGATCGAGTATGACACTGTCTCTCCTCGTCATTGGCGGTAGAGGGGTGATTTACGCGGTTGATACATCGCATCGAGCGGCCTGATGTGCTGCTCATCACAACCTAAGGGGACTTTTGTCGATCGTCAAGCAAAAGTTGGAATGTTGCCGACAAACTTCTGCCGCATGACAGGCATAACCAATCGTGCTTCACTAATGACATGAGTTCAGGACCCGGAAACCAGGCTGCCAACGAGGCCTCCCAACAGGAGGCCGGGAGCCTCTCGCGTGCCGGCGACCTCTTTCAGCTTCTCCGGGATGGGCAGGCGCGCACGCGCGCTGAACTGGCCGTGACCACGGGACTCGCACGCTCCACGGTCGCCTCCCGCATCGACGCGCTCATCAGTTCCGGGCTGGTGGGGCCCGCCGGTGAGGCGAGCTCCAGTGGCGGCAGGCCGCCGTCGCGCTTTGCCTTCAACCCGGCCGCGCGCGTGGTGCTGGCGGTCGACGTCGGCGCGACCCACGTGATTGTTGCCGTCACCGACCTTGGCGGCAGTATCCTCGCCGAGCGCCGCCTCGCGCAGGAAGTCGCCGACGGGCCGGACGTTGTGCTGGGGCGCGTGATCGCTGCCGGCAAAGAATTGCTCAAGGAAGCCGGCCGCGAAATCGGCGACCTCGCAGGCATGGGCATCGGCCTCCCCGGACCCGTTGAACACGTCAGTGGCCGGCCCGTCAAGCCGCCGATCATGCCCGGCTGGGACGGATTCGACGTCGTGCCATACGTCCAGCGGTCATTGCCGGTTCCGGTCCTGGTGGACAACGACGTCAACATCATGGCGCTCGGCGAACGGACCGCGTATTGGCCGGAGCACGACAATTTTCTCTTCGTCAAAGTCGCCACCGGCATTGGCGCGGGCATCATCAGCAGCGGCGAACTCCAACGAGGCGCCAATGGCACGGCCGGCGACCTCGGGCACGTCCGTGTGCCCCGCGGCGACGACGTCCTCTGCCGTTGCGGCAACCATGGGTGCCTTGAAGCGCTCGCCTCAGGTCCCGCCGTCGCGCGGCAACTCAAAGCGCAAGGGCTGGAAGCCAGCACAGGAGCGGACGTCCTGCGGCTCGTAGGCGAGGGAAACCTGCAGGCCATCCAGGCGCTGCGGCAGGCAGGCCGCGACGTTGGCGACGTGCTGGCCACAGTGGTCAACCTGCTCAACCCGTCCATGATCATCATCGGCGGAAGCGTGGGCGAAGCGGGCGAGCACCTCGTGGCCGGTATACGCGAGGTGGTTTACCGGCGCTCGCTGCCGTTGGCTACCACGCACTTGCGCATCGGAATCTCCATGGCGGGCGACCGCGCCGCGATCCTGGGTGCCAGCCAGATGGTTACCCAGCATGTTCTTTCGCCGGCAGTGATCGAAGCCACGCTCCAAGCGACCGGCTAAGACCGACTTATGGCTCGTGGCGGGTCGGTGGCGTGATAGCAATGAAAGTGATGAAAACGCTTCCTGCCACGTCCCGTCCCACCCCATGAGCCAGTTCCTCGCGAAAGTTCCCCGCGGCTGGCTGATCCTCGCATGCATTGGGCTCATCGCACTCAACATGCGGGGGCCGTTCGTGGCCGTGGCGCCGGTGGTGGATTCCTTGCAGCAGGACCTCGGCTTCTCCGCAGTTGAGCTTGGGCTGCTGACTGGGATTCCGGTGCTGTGCTTCTCGCTCGCCTCACCCCTTGCGTCCTTCGCCGGTCGCAGGTTGGGCGCCGAGTTCGCCGTGATGCTCACGCTGCTTGGCGTGCTCTTGGGCGTGATAATCCGCTCCAGTGGAGGCGGTGTGCCGGTCATGGCGGGCACCGTCCTGATCGGTGTTGCCATCACCATCGGCAACATCGCGGTGCCCTTGATCATCCGGCGGGATTTCGCGCCGAGGCGGCAAGCTACGGCAATGGGCGTGTACACCGCCGCCCTGAACATCGGTTCCTTCCTCACCTCCGTGGCCACCGCTCCGCTCGCAGAGCTCGTGGGATGGCGCCTCTCCCTTGCTGCCAGTGCCGTGCTGGCAATGGCCGCGATCCTGTTCTGGGTCCCGACGGTGGGAGCTCGTCAAGCCTTCGTTCCTGCAGCCGTACCTGCTGTTGATCGCTCCGCAGCAGGGAAGTCCGCGGGCGTGGGTTGGCTGACTGCCGGGCTCACGCTCGGTTTCGCCGGGCAAGCCTTCTCGTACTACGGCGTTACCGCTTGGCTGCCGAGCTTCCTTTCCGACGAACTCGCCATGGGAACCGCCGAAGCCGGTGCCGGGTCCTCGCTTTTCCAGATCTTCGCGATCATGGGCGGCTTGGGCGTGCCGCTCCTGGCACGCTTTTCAGGTACGACGACGGTGGCGGTCACCTTGAGCGCGTTGTGGTTGACGGTTCCCGTCGGCTTGTTGTTGGCCCCTGACTTCTGGTGGCTATGGTCATCCTTGGGCGGGATCGCGCAGGGTGGTGGCATCACGGTCATCTTCATCGCCGTCATCAAGTTCGCGCGGGATCAGGCATCGGCAGGCAAAATGTCGGCCGTGGTGCAGGGCGTGGGCTACTGTTTCGCTGCTTTGGCCCCGACGATCGTCGGCTACGTGCACGACGTCTCCCTTGGCTGGACCGTGCCGCTGCTGGTGATCCTCGGTTCTGTGCTTACGTTCTGTGTGTGCACTACGTTGTCCGTGCGCTGGGTGGCCCGCCAAGGAAGGTAGCTGCGCGGGAAGGTGAGCCGTGGGGAAGGTGAGCCGTGGGGGAGATGCGCCGTGGGGGAGGTGCGCCGCCGGCGTTGGTGACTGCCGCCGTCGTGCCTACCCAACTGGGTCGCATTTAAGCGCGTTATGAACGGTGTAAACGCGCTTAAGTGCGACTCAGTTGGGTGCGGAAAAGCCCCGGTGCCGGGCTGCCTCCCCGGCCTTCGGGGTCACTTGTTGCGAAGAGTGCAGGCAGCCCAGCGTCGGGGCTATGTGTCCGCGGCGTGGTGTCGCGGGGCTTGACGTGCCGCGGGTCAGGCGGCCACGAGTTCTTCTTCGGTTGCCTCTTCCTTGGCTTCGGTGAGGAAGCGGGCGTAGGCAGGGATGGTCAGGAACGTCGGGAACTCCTCCGTGAGGGTGACTTCCTCAAAGATGCTGCGGGCATCGGCGAAGCGGTCACCGTCGAAGCGCTCCAGACGGGCGAATTCCTCGTCCAGCATGTCTTCGACCCATGCACGGGTGATGATATCGCCGTGCTCGGTGATCGCGTGGGAGTGGATCCACTGCCACAGCTGGGAACGGGAGATCTCCGCGGTGGCGGCGTCTTCCATGAGGTTGTGGATGGCCACTGCGCCGTTGCCCCGGAGCCAGGACTCGATGTAGCGGATACCGACTTCGATGTTCAGGCGGATGCCGGCCTCGGTGATCGAGCCTTCCGTGCTGGCGATGTCGATCAGGGCGCGGTCGTCCGGGGTGACGTCCTCGCGGCTGCGGTCCAACTGGTTCGGCTTGTCACCGAGTACTGAGTCGAAGACTTCGCGGCACACCGGCACCAGGTCCGGGTGGGCCACCCAGGAGCCGTCGAATCCGTCGTTGGCTTCGCGGGTCTTGTCGGCCCGGACCTTCTCGAAGGATGCGGCGTTGGCTGCCTCGTCCTTGCGGTTGGGGACGGCGGCTGCCATCCCGCCGATGGCCATGGCACCACGGCGGTGGCAGGCACGGACCAGTTGCTCGGTGTAGGCGCGCATGAACGGCTGGGTCATTGTCACCTGGCCGCGGTCCGGCAGGACGAAACGCGGCCCGCGGGTGCGGAAGTTCTTGATCAGGGAGAAGATGTAGTCCCAGCGTCCTGCGTTCAGGCCGGAAGCGTGGTCGCGCAGTTCGTAGAGGATCTCTTCCATCTCGAACGCGGCCGTGATGGTTTCGATCAGCACGGTTGCACGGATGGTGCCCTGCGGGATGCCGAGCAGGTCCTGGGCGAGGATGAAGATGTCGTTCCAGAGCCGGGCTTCGAGGTGATTCTCGATCTTGGGCAGGTAGAAGTATGGTCCCTTGCCCTGGGCCAGCAGGCGGCGGGCGTTGTGGAAGAAGTAGAGGCCGAAGTCCACGACGCCGCCGGCGATCGGCTTGCCGTCGATCAGCATGTGCTTCTCCGGCAGATGCCAGCCACGGGGACGGACCACGATGGTGGGCAGTTCCTCGGCGGCCTTGAGCTTGTACTCCTTGCCCTCCGGGGAGGTGAAGTCGATCCGGCGCTCCAGGGCATCGGTCAGGTTCAGCTGGCCTTGGATCACGTTGCGCCACGTCGGCGTGGACGAGTCTTCCATGTCCGCCAGCCACACCTTCGCACCGGAGTTCAGGGCGTTGATGGTCATCTTCTTATCAACCGGACCGGTGATCTCCACGCGGCGATCCTCCAAACCCGGGGCCGGGGGAGCCACCCGCCACGACGGGTCATTCCGGATGCCCTCGGTCTCCGGCAGGAAGCGCGGGTCCTGGCCACTGGAGATCTGGTTGCGCCGGGCGTGCCGCGCCTGCATCAGCTCCTGCCGCCGATCGGCGACCGCCCGGTGCAGCTTCCCGACGAACTCGAGGGCGTCGGGAGTGAGGACCTCGTTCTGCCGCGAAATGGGCTGCGCGGTCAACGTGATGCCGTTAATAGTGAAGTTGTCGGTGAAGCTGTTCATTTCAATCTCTCCTATGAGAAGTAAATGTTCGACGGCGGCACTCGGCTGAGTCGGTTGGGCTTGGAGGGGAAACCCTCCGCGTGCTATTCGCCATCCCGGCCGCTTGGCCTCGCTGGGCTCGGCCGGCGACCGGGACAGGGCCCCTTTTACGCACGCTTCCGGGTTCCCCCTCCAAGCCGCTGCGGTCATGCTCGGGTGAGTCCCGCCGTCGTGCCTTCCGGTGAGCGGAAACTCACTGGGGGCGTGTTGGTTAGTGGAATTGGCCTTCTTCGGTCGATCCGACCAAGGCGAGGGTGGACGCGTTCGGGTTGAGCGCGGTGGCGATGTCGTCGAAGTAGCCGGTGCCGACTTCGCGTTGGTGCTTGGTGGCGGTGTAGCCGCGTGATTCGGAGGCGAATTCCTTTTCCTGGAGCTCGACGTAGGCGCTCATGCCTTCACGGGCGTATCCGTGGGCGAGGTCGAACATCGAGTAGTTCAGGGCGTGGAATCCGGCCAGGGTGATGAACTGGAACGTGAAGCCCATGGCGCCGAGTTCGCGCTGGAACTTGGCGATGGTGGCGTCGTCCAGGTGCTTGCGCCAGTTGAAGGACGGCGAGCAGTTGTAGGAAAGCATCTGGTCCGGGAACTCGGCCTTGACGGCTTCGGCGAACTTGCGGGCCAGTTCCAGGTCCGGGGTGCCCGTTTCCATCCAGATGAGGTCCGAGTAGGGTGCGTAGGCCTTGGCGCGGGCGATGCAGGGTTCGATGCCGTTGCGGACCTTGTAGAAGCCCTCGGCGGTACGTTCGCCTGTGATGAATTCCTGGTCGCGCTCGTCAACGTCGGAGGTGATCAGCGTTGCTGCCTCGGCGTCGGTGCGGGCGATGACGACGGTGGGGGTGCCGGCGACGTCGGCTGCCAGGCGGGCGGCGTTGAGAGTCCGGATGTGCTGCTGGGTGGGGATCAGGACCTTGCCTCCGAGGTGGCCGCACTTCTTTTCGGAGGCGAGCTGGTCTTCCCAGTGAACGCCCGAGGCGCCGGCGGTGATCATGGACTTCATGAGTTCGTAGGCGTTCAGCGGACCACCAAAGCCGGCTTCGGCGTCGGCGACGATCGGGACCAGCCAGTCCTCAACGGTCTTGACGCCCTCGGCGTACTCGATCTGGTCGGCACGGAGCAGGGCGTTGTTGATGCGGCGGACAACCTGGGGGACCGAGTTGGCCGGGTACAGCGACTGGTCCGGGTACGTGTGGCCGGAAAGGTTCGCGTCAGCGGCAACCTGCCAACCGGAGAGGTAGATGGCGCGGAGCCCGGCCTTGACCTGCTGCACGGCCTGGTTGCCGGTCAGGGCACCGAGGGCGTTGGTGTAGCCGCCGTTGGGTGCTTCTTCGGTGAGCTGCTTCCAGAGCTTTTCCGAACCGCGGCGGGCCAGGGTGTGCTCTTCGGAGACGCGGCCGCGGAGGCGGACGACGTCGGTGGCCGAGTAATCGCGGGTGACGCCCTCCCAGCGCGGGTTGGCGGACCATTCAAGTTCCAGCGCTGCGGCCTGCTGCTCGGCGGTCAACTCTGCTGGTTCAAACGAGGCGGTCATTGCATGTCTCCTAATATCCTGGCGGGGCTCCCCGGGGCCGGCCTCCGCTGCGCCTTTGCTGCTTCGGCCGGCTAATCCGGGTCTGTATTTCTTTTCGTGAGAACTACTTTTCTGCACTTTCAAGGGTCTTTCTAGAGGAAAACTATGGAAAGAAATGCAGTTCTTCGCGTATTCTCAAGAAATGTCGCCTGTGAGCTGGAGCCGCGAAGTCGCGTCGCCGTCGTCGTCCCCTGCGTCCCCTGAACTGGACGTGATCAGCCTTGGCCGCCGCGTGCGCCATCTGCGCAAGCAAGCCGGACTGACGCTCGATGACTTAAGCGCCGCCGTCGGGACCGCGCCGAGCCAGTTGAGCCTGATCGAAAACGGTAAGCGGGAGCCCAAGTTGGGGCTGCTCCAGCAGCTTGCAGCGTCGCTGAACGTCAGCATCGATCAACTCCTCGGCGCCGAGCCTCCCAGCCGCCGGGCGGCGCTCGAAATCGAGTTGGAGCGCTACCAGCGGGGGCCGCTGTATGAATCGCTGAACCTGCCGAAAATCCGTATCAGTTCGCGCCTTCCGCTCGATGTCCTGGAGTCCCAGGTTGGACTGCTCCAGGAGCTTGAACGCAAACTTAATGAGCAGGTCGCGACGCCGGAAGAAGCCCGCCGCGCGAACGGCGAGTTGCGTGCCATGATGCGCGAGCGCGGTAACTATTTTCCCGAGTATGAGGCGGAGGCGCAGAAGGTCCTGAAGGGCGTTGGCTACACCTCCGGTCCTTTGAGCCAGCACGTCATTGCCGATATCGCGGAGAACCTCGGTTTCAGCCTCCACCACGTGGGTGATTTGCCGCATTCAACGCGGTCCGTGACCGATTTGAAGAACCGCAGAATTTATCTGACGCAGAACCAGCGCCAGGACCACGACCCCCGTTCCGTGCTCCTTCAGGCTCTCGGCCACTACGTCCTGGGGCATGAGACACCCCGCAACTACGGAGATTTCCTGGCGCAGCGTGTCGCTACCAACTACTTCGCGGCCGCGCTGCTGTTGCCGGAGCACGCCACGGTGGAGTTCCTGCAGAAGGCGAAAGCTGCCAAGGAGATCGCGGTGGAAGACATCCGCGATGCCTTCGCGGTGTCCTACGAAACCGCGGCCCACCGCTTCACCAACCTGGCCACCAAGCACCTGGGCATCACCACGCACTTCCAGAAGACGCACCAGTCCGGCATCATCTACAAGGCCTATGAGAACGATGGCGTGACCTTCCCCCAGGATCACACCGGTGCCATTGAGGGGCAGCCCTCCTGCAAGGCTTGGACATCGCGGGCCGTGTTCGACGTGCCGGACAAGTTCAGCGCCTACAGCCAATACACGGACACGCCCTCCGGCACATATTGGTGCACAGCCCGCACCGAGCGTTCAGCCTCCGGGGAGTTTTCGCTGAGCATCGGCGTTCCGTACCAACACGTGAAGTGGTTCCGCGGACGGGAAACCACGGCGCGGGCTACCTCGAACTGCCCGGACCCGAACTGCTGCAAGCGCCCGCCTGCCGCGTTGGCGAACGAGTGGGCCGGGAATGCCTGGCCGTCCGCCCGCGCGCACTCCCACCTTCTCGCCGCGATGCCCCCAGGCGCGTTCCCCGGCGTGGATGAAACCGAGGTGTACTCCTTCCTCGCGGCGCACTCCGCCCGCTAAGCCCCTGGTCCCAACGCTCTATCACGGATGGGCCACTTTTGACGATCGCTCTCTCACGTTCGGGCAACAATCCGGCATCCCGCTCCCACTTCACGTGAATTTGGGCCGAAACTGGAGCACCATGAAGCCATCACGGTAGCGAGGGGGATGCATCATGGTTCGGGTTCGAAGATTAGTGGCGCTTGCCGCGGCAGCGGCTTTGGTGAGTGGCTCGGCGATGGTCAGTGCCTGTGCGCCCCAACCAGCCGACGTCGGGCTTCTCAAAGCCGACGGCGTCACGCGGCTTTCGGTCCAAAAAGCGGACTACGCTGCCCAACTTGAGACGCTCAAGGCGTCATCGCGCAAACTCGGCGCGGCGTTGTTGGCTGACGGTGGTGATGCCGCCAACGGCAATGTTGTCTCATCGCCGGCGAGCCTGTTGATCGCGCTCAGTATGCTGCGCGCGGGAACGTCCGGTGCCACCGCAGCGGAGCTGGACTCCGTTCTTGGCTTGCCTGCCGAGGGGCGCGACGAAGCGGTGAACGCCCTCCTTGCCGCTTTGGAAAAGTACGACGGCGACCCCGGCTCCGTGGACGAGGACAACCCGCCGCAAGAACCGGTCATGCACGCGGCCAACGGGCTGTTCGTGGACAAGGACGTTCCCACTGGAGAGGAGTACCTCGGGACGCTTGCCAGGCATTACGGGACTGGCGTGTACCCGGTCTCCTTCCGTGACGAGTCGGTCACCAAGCCGGTCATTGACCAGTGGGTCAACAGAAATACGGGTGGACGGATCAAGGAAGCCCCTGCCGGGTACGACCCCGACAACACTTTCAGTCTGCTCAATGCGATCTTCTTCGCCGCGGCGTGGCAAGCGCCCTTCGATCCGTCCGACACGCGCGACGCGCCGTTCACCAAGGCCGGCGGCGAGGTCATCTCCGTACCAACCATGGCCGCTACGGTCAGCATGAAGTACGCTGCGGCCCCCGGCTGGAAAGCAGTTGACCTCCCGTACGCAGAAGGTTTCGTGATGCGTCTGATACTGCCCGACGGCGACACCTCGGGTCCGGCGGGCGCAGTTGCGGTTTCGCCTGAGGTGCTTACCGAGGTTGCCCGGCGCCTGGACGACGCTCCGTTGGAGATGGTGACGATCAGCCTGCCCAAGTGGGACCACAGCACGATGTTCGAACTCAGGAAAGTTCTTCAAGCGATGGGTCTCAGGGAAACGTTGGCCACGGAGAAGGACTTCAACGCCATCCAATCGGGAATGAAGCTCACACAAGCGGCACAAGCGGCCAACATCACGGTGGCGGAGAAAGGGACGGTCGCGGCTGCGGTCACGCAGATCAATGCCGAAGCTGTTGCGGGTACTGTTTCCGAACGTCAGATCATCTTCGACCGCCCGTTCCAGTACGAGATCGTGCACATCGAAACCGGCATGCCGTTGTTCACGGGGTGGGTGGCGGATCCGCGGTGAGGCGGCCCGGTTTCGGCTAGCGCGCCAGCCGCGCCACCAGCACTGCCGCAGCGTTGACGACGTCGTCCGCCTCCCGCTTTGTGGCACTCAAGGCGACCTCGTGTCCGGCAACCGTGATGATATCCGTGATCACGGCGACGGTGAGCCGGCCCAGGGTATCCTCGCTGGTTCCGAGGAGGACTGAGTTCTGCCGTATCCACTCGCGTCCACGCTGGCGTCGGAGGACCTCGAAACCCGGGGGAGTGTCCCCCTCGATGAACACGCGTTCCAGGTCGCGGTGCTTCCAGGTGTAGTCGAAGTAGGTCCGGCTCCCGACATTGAACAGCGTCAGGGGATCATCCTCACCGTTCTTCCGTGCTTTCGCTACTGCTGCCGCCACGAGCCTCTCGTGTTCGTTCTGGTAGTCATCCCACAGCGCCAGGAACAGCTCGGTCTTGCCGCCGAAGTGGTGGTAGAGGCTGCCAACGCTGGAGCCGGAACGGGCCACGATGTCAGAAATCCCGGCGTCGGTGAATCCATGTTCTATGAAGACCGAGGACGCCGCGTCCAGGATGTTACGACGGGTGGAGGCGGTTCGCGTCCACTGCCAAGAGCCTGAAGCCGGTGCTATTTGGGATGTTTTGCGAACCACGGACGCCTTCCTCTCGCAGACGCCCGAAGCGGCGCAGGTACGGCGCGTCGCCGAGCGGTATTTTGGAATCGTACTCCCCACTTTATCCACAACCCTCGTCTCAAGCCTTGACGATGCCTTCTGGGCGCGGAATAATTTTAGAAGTTTGTTCTAGAAATATGTGTTGCAGTATGTATCCAAATGCTGCGATTTTTGACGTCCAACGCACCAAAACCCCGGTGTCGTTTTCACCGTCGGGGAGCAACTGGTTGAATCACTATGAGAGCGCCAACTGGTCGCACGCCAACAAGCCAGAGAGGAACGCGGCCTGATGTCCGTTTCAAGCAAGTCGTCCGGGATCACATCACGCAGGTGGTTCAAACCAGCGGTCATCACCGCGGGGGCCCTTGTTGTGGCGTTGATTCTGGTCCTGGTTGCGCAATGGTTGAGGAGCCTGGCGCCTGTCCAGCAGTTCCTCACGGATTACCCGGGGCACTCTGCCGTCCCCGAAGGCTCACCCACGGGCTTCCCGGCATGGCTCGGTTGGCAGCACTTCCTCAACATGTTCTTCCTCGTCCTGATCATCCGTTCGGGATGGCAGGTCCGCACCACCACTCGTCCACCGGCTTATTGGACGCGGAACAACAAGGGCTTTATCAAGACCAAGAACCCGCCCACCAAAATCAGCCTCGACCTCTGGTTCCACCTCACTTTGGATGCCTTGTGGGTGCTCAATGGCATCATCTTCATCGTGCTTTTGTTCGCGACAGGCCAGTGGCTGCGGATCGTGCCCACCAGTTGGGACGTCTTCCCCAACGCGGTCTCGGCCGGCCTGCAGTACGCGTCCCTGAACTGGCCGGTGGAAAACGGCTGGAACAACTACAACTCCCTGCAATTGCTGACCTACTTCACCACCGTTTTCATCGCGGCCCCGCTGGCCATCATCACGGGTATCCGCATGTCCGGTGCCTGGCCCAAGAAGGCCGCAATCAACAAGTTCTACCCGATCGAGCTCGCCCGCAAGATCCACTTCCCGGTGATGATCTACTTCGTGGCGTTTGTGATCGTCCACGTCACCTTGGTCCTCGCAACGGGAGCGCTCCGGAACCTCAACCACATGTACGCCTCAACGGACGACGCCAACAGTTGGTGGGGCTTCGCCATTTTTGCGGCTTCCATCGTGTTTACGGCCGCCGCGTGGTTCCTGGCACGCCCCCTGTTCCTGCGCCCCATAGCCTCGCTGATGGGCAAGGTCTCGCGCTAGCCCTGAAACAAGACAGCCGCTCCGAAACCCACGGTTTCAGAGCGGCTGTTCTACTTGGGGAGCTAGCTCAGTGCGCCGCCCTGCCACAGGGCATCGAACGGGGCGCCCGACGCCACGCGGTTCCTGATGCCCGCAGTGACGAAAGCCTTGGCTGTGCGTGCAGCCTCCAACGGCGACGCACCCTTCGCCAACTCGGCCGTTATCGCGGCAGCAAGCGAGCAGCCCGCACCGGACACGGCAACCTCGCCCACCTTGGGTGCGCGCAGGACTTCCAGCGTTTCGCCGTCGTAGTAGACGTCGACGGCGTCTGGGCCTTCCAGCCGCACCCCGCCTTTGGCGAGGACCGCTGCGCCGCTAAGTTCGTGGATGCGGATGGCGGCGGCCTTCAGGGACTCTTCGTCCGTGATGGTGACACCGGAGAGGGACTCGGCTTCGAAGTGGTTCGGCGTGACGAACGTGGCCAGCGGGAGGATCTGCGCCTTCAACGCCTGGTCGGTGTCCAGTGCATGCCCGGGTTCCTGTCCCTTGCAGATCAGCACGGGGTCCAGAACGATGTTCGCGAAGGAACCGCCGCCCAGGGCTGCCTCAACCGTGCTGATGGTCGCAGGGCTTCCGAGCATCCCGATCTTCACCGTGTCCAAAACGGAAGGTGCGCCGGAAGCGGCACCATATGCCGCCGTCGTTGCTTCCAATTGGTCGGCGATGACCTGCTGGTCCACCGGTACAAAGCGGTGGGTCCAGTTGTCCTGGGGATCGAAGGAAACGATGCAGGTGAGGTTGACGATGCCAAAGACTCCCAGTTGCTGGAAGGTTTTGAGGTCGGCTTGCGCACCGGCGCCGCCGGTCGCTTCCGAGCCGGCGATGGTCAGTGCAATGGCAGGGGAAACGGCTGAAGTCATGGCTTCCATTTTGCCAGTTCCCTGACGATGCCTTGGTTTCTCAGCCGTGCAACGCCCTGTAGGCACCCTCGGCCGACGGATGCAGCGGAACGTTTGCGGTGTTGATGAGGGTCTCAGGACTGAGGAACTGCACGCCCGTGCTGGAGGCCGGAACAAGATTCTGCGCGTGCTCCACCAGCAGCTCAACCGTCTTTTCCACGATCTCATCGGACAGGTCCCGGCGGCACAGCAGCAGGTTGGCCACCCCCACCGTCCACACAGCCGGTGCGTCGCCGTAGCTGTTGGCCGGGATCAGCACCCGGTCGTAGAAGAATCCGGACTGCGCGCGGGTCTCGGGAATCAGGCCCGAGAGGTCCAACAGCCTCAGTCGCATGTCCTTGGCGGCCGTCACAACGGGAGCCGTGGGGACACCGCCGGACTGGATCATCACGTCGATGGATCCGTTCTTCAAGGCCGTCAGGGCCTCATTCAGGCCCAGGTTCACTTGTTTCACTGCGCGTTCGACGGGGACCTGGTCCGGCGCCAGTCCTGCCGCGGCGATGATCCGGCCTGCGGTGAGGGTGGTCCCGGAACCAACCTCGCCCACGGCTGCGGTTTTGCCCGCCAAATCCGCGAAGGTGTTGATTCGGCTGTCGTCCCGCACAATGCAGTGGACATAGTTTTCATACACCTTGCCGAGGGCAACCAGCTGGCCGCCAGCCTGCCCCGCGGACGTTTCGGTGAGGGCCGTATCGGCCAGCGCGACGGCGAAAGTCGCCTCGCCGGAAAGAACCCGCCTCACGTTGTCCAAGCTTCCGCCGGTCACCACGGGCGACGCGGTTGCCGCTACGCCTTCGCGCTCAAGCAGGTCAGCCAGGAGCGTTGCGAACTCCAGGTAGAAGCCGCCCGGTTCCCCGCCGGCTACGGTCAGCTGCTGCGGCCTGGATCCGGGGGTGCAGGACGCCGAAGGTATCAACACGCCAAGCGCCAGCCCGGCTTTGAGGACAGTACGGCGGGCCATCAGCTCAGCCATCCGAACCACCCTTGAACTCGAGCCGGGCAATCAATCCGTGCGGTTCCTGCGTTTCAAGGATCAGCCGCCCGCCGTTTGCCTGCGCAAGCCTCTGCACAATCGTCATGCCCAAGCCGTTTCCAGGAATCGCGCTATGCTCCGGTGCACGCCAAAACCGAGTGGTGGAGGCGGTGCGCTGCTCAGCTGTGAGGCCCGGGCCGTCGTCGGAAACTACCACGGCGGCACCCTCCCGGGTGGGCTTGGCCGTCACAGCGATGTGGCCGCCGGGAGCATACTTGACGGCGTTGGCGAGGAGTTCGCCCACCATATGCGCTAGTTCCTCGGGGTTGCACTCCAGCTCCAGCGGCGTGTCCGGCTGGTTGAGGGTGATTGTCGATCCCGCCAACCGGACTGCGGGAGCCACACGTTCCACTTCGCCTTGCAGGACAGGGAAGGGATCGATGACGGTCGGTCGACTGTGCTCAGACGCGGGCCGGGTTCCAGCAGCCCCCTCGAAGGCGCGGTGTTCCGCGGCCGCCAGCTTCAGCACGCCGTCGAGGATTTCCTCCACGCGCTCCAACTCAGCCACCACGCCGTCCGCTGCCTCCTTTTCCTTTGCGGTCTGAAGCTCAAGCCGCAGCAGGTCGATCCGCAACCGAAGCGCACCCACAGGGTTCCGCAGCTGGTGTGAGGTGTCCGCGATGAGCTGGCGTTGCGACTCGATGCTCTGACTGACAGTGGTGGCCATCGTGGAGAATGCACGGCTCAACTCCCGGAGTTCGGGCGGCCCGGCCTCGGGGAGTTGGCTGGTCTTGCCGGTGGCTTCCAGCTGGTGGACTGCCCTGCTGAGCCGATGGACCGGCCGCAGGACCCAGCCGCTGACGCGCGCCGCTGCAACCAGCAGCAATGCACCCATCGCCACAGCTGCCACTCCGACGGCGATCCAGCGCTCCCGCAGTTTCGTCCGGGCTGCGCCGAGGTCTACTTCCAGGACGACCTCGCCGAGGACCTGGCTGGCCGTTCCAAAAGAGCGGGAGATGGTCTCTGTGCCCGTGTTGGGGGAGAAGGGGCTGATGGTGCTGATGGTTGTGTCGCTCAGGTTGAGGCTTGCCCGGTTGAGGGCGCTGCGGACGTCGGGCCGGTCCTCGCTGAGGCCGCCGGAACTGAGGGTTTGTTGCTGGAGGCGGATCAGGATCCCTTCGCCGTAGAGCTGCGAGTACCTGTCCATTTCGCGTTTAAGTTGGGTGGTGTCGTTGTCGTTTGAGGCGTCATTGGCCAGTTGGGCAAAACGGTTCAAGGCGGCCACCCGGTTGATCTGGACTTCCTGGGTGAGCTCCCTTGCGGACGACGTAAGGATCACGCTGCAGACCGTCGCCACAATGAGGACCGCGATCACGCTCAGGATGCCCAGGACCCGGACTTTCATCCCTGCTCCACGCGGTAGCCGACGCCCCGGACGTTGATGATGAATCCCGGGAGTTGGAGCTTGGACCTGAGCCCGGTGAGGTGGACGTCCAAGGAACGGGAGTGCGCCAGGAACGCGTCGCCCCACAGCGCATCCAGGATCTGTTCCCGTGTCACCACCGAACCGGCGTTCCTGACGAGGAGGCCCAGGAGGTCGAACTCGGTTGCCGTTAAGGCAAGGTCCCGCCCTTCCACTGTGGCGACGCGCCGGTCCAGGTCCACGATCAGCGGACCAAGCACGATCAGCTGGGGAGCACTGGGGCCGGAGCGGTTGGTGCGACGTGTCACCGCTTCGATTCTCGCGAGCAGTTCCACGAGCTTGACGGGCTTCACCAGGTAGTCGTCCGCCCCCGACCTGAGGCCCAGCACCACGCTGCGTTCATCGTCCCGCGCCGTGAGGATCAGGATGGGGACGAGGGTCACTTGGCGGAGTTTTCGGAGGACGTCCAAGCCATCCAGATCGGGAAGCCCAAGATCCAGCAGGATCACCTCGTGGTTCCGATGCTCCAAGAGCGCGTCCTCGCCACGTGCAACCCTTGTGGGCTTGTGGCCTGCCGACGCAACGGCGGCGCCGAGGGCTGATGCCATGGCGTCGTCGTCCTCGACGATGAGCACGTGCACGGTGGTCTTCCTTTGGGTCGCGGGGTTTGGTCCGTCTTGGAGGTTACTCCTTTCCCGGCGCATCCGTCCCCCCGACGCTCTCTCACCTCTGGCCGCCTTTCCCGGCACGCTCGCTCACCAGCCGACCGCCATTAACGGTGTGAGGCCCGCTCTGCGTCCTTCGGAGCATTCAAAGGGCGCAGAGCGGGCCTCACAACAGTAGGAGAACTAGGCGTTGACGAGGTCCTTCTTGTCGTCGCCGTCCTTCGTGGAGCCCTTGTCGCCGAACGCATCGCCTTGTTCTGCATCCAAGTGCGTAGCCTTCTTGTTCTTCAAAGCGAAGATGTAGACCAGCAGCGAGACGAAGATCGCAACCGTGACGTAGGTGAAGAACATGTCCACTTGGCCGGCCTTCTGCAGCGCCGCGCCGATCAACGGCACCGTCCCGCCGAACAGCGAGTTGGCGATCGCGTAACCAAGGCCCACGCCCAGTGCCCGGATGGAGGCAGGGAAGAGTTCTGCCTTCACGAGTGCGTTGATGGACGTATATCCGCCAACCATCAGCAAGCCGCCCATCATGAGCAGGAACGCCATCAAGGGATCCTTGGTGCCGGCAAGTGTGGACAACAGAGGCCACGTGAACAGGACGCCGGTCACGCCGAACCACACAAGGAGTGGCTTGCGGCCGATCTTGTCGGAAAGCAGGCCATAGACGGGCTGCAGCAACATGAAGATGAACAGCGCCCAGAAATTGATGACGGAGGTGTCGGTCTTGGCGATGCCCGACGTATCGTTCATGAACTTCAGGATGAAGTTGGTGTACGTGTAGAACGCGACAGTTCCGCCCAGGGTGATTCCGATGCAAATCAGCAGAGGCTTCCAGTGCTTGGTGAACAGCAACTTCATGGTGCCCGGTTGGGCTTCGCCTTCCACCTTGACGTGAGCGGCCCTGATCTGGTCCGCCGAGACCGTCTCTTCCATGGAACGGCGCAGCCACAGAACCACCAGCGCGGCAAGCCCCCCGATAGCGAACGGAATACGCCAGCCCCACTCAGTCAGGGCTTCCTTGCTCATGGTGTTCTGCAAAATCACAAGCACCAGGAGGGCAAGCATCTGGCCGCCCACGAGCGTCACGTACTGGAAGCTGGAGAAGAAACCGCGGCGCTTGGCGGTTGCCGCCTCCGACATGTACGTAGCGCTGGTCCCGTATTCACCACCAACCGAGAAACCCTGCACCACTCGGATGAACACCAGCAGGATCAGCGCCCACAGGCCAATGACATCCTGCGTCGGCAGGATTGCGATGCCGAACGAACCGGCCGACATCAACGTCACACTGAGTGTCAGTGCAGCTTTCCGGCCCTTGCGGTCAGCGTAACGGCCGAAGAACCAGCTGCCGATCGGGCGCATGAGGAACGACGTCGAAAAGACCGCCATCGCTTCAAGGCCGGCCTGCAGGTCATCCGAGGAGTTGAAAAAGTGCGACTGGAAATACGCTGCGAACACTGTGTACACGTAGAGGTCGAACCACTCCACGAGGTTGCCCGCGGAGCCCTTGAGAATGTTGCTCACGGCCTTGCGGGTCTGCGCGGCCTCGCTCAGAGGCGCAGCTTGTTGGGTGCTCATCAATGAACCTTCCTGGACAGCTGCACAGGTGGCAGCCGTGTCTTGCATGAGTTCGTTCTGTCCATGAAGCTCGTGCTCATGGCGTCCTTGCGCATGGCTCTTCGTCGACTAAGAAAGGCCCTATTGGGTGAAGAGGACATGTTCCAAACTATGGGTGATGCAGGGCACAGCCAACGCGGGAGCAGTTTTCCTAACACTTCCTTAGGTTTTGGGTTAAGTCCGGGGCCGTCGCTTGAGTCTCGGGGCCGCACCGGTTGGGTCTCGACGGCGGTCCGCTCCGTCCGCTGAGCCCGGGGGCGTCGGTTGGTTAGGGCTCGACGGCGGTCCACCGGGTTGGGTGCCCATCGCTGCATCCGCTGTGCTCTCGCACCCTCTCTCACTGTTGGCCGCTTTTTGGCGATCGCTCTCTCACCGTTGGCCGCGTCTTGGCGATCGCTCTCTCACCACTGCAACCCGACCATGGCAATCGGGAACCGGCCGGATTATGGTTCATGGCATGGGTGCAGTTCGGCGGACGGCTCTTGCTCTGAAACAGGAAGCAGGCAGGATACCTCTACCGCCTGGTCAAGTGCTGGGACTAGTTATTGATGCGGTCCTTCAACGCAGGTATCCCACCCCGCCCCTCCCAGCCCGGGGCCTACGCCGAGCACTTGGAACTTGCATAGCGGTGACTGGTGCAGGCATCACTGTCTGGGCTGTTGTCGAACGCCGGCGACACACCACGGGCAGCTTTGTCCTGGGACACCCTGAGGAACTCGTGACCACCGGTCCCTATGCCGCCAGTCGACACCCGATGTATCTAGGGTGGTGGTTGATCCACTCCGGGGTGGCACTTTCCGGAGGTTCAGCCTCTGCCTTGGCGACCTTGCCCGCCGGGATCCTTGTGGAACATATGGGCGCGTTGTGGGAAGAGAAAGTGCTCCTCAAAGAATTTGGACAATCTTACGCTGACTACTCGGCAAGGGTTCCGCGCTACTTCGGCATTCGGTAAGGCACCACACCCCTCACCCGCGCGCAAGAACCGCCATTGAGGGTGACCCGTCGGCGCTTTCGGGTGGTTTGGTGCTAGAGGGTTGGCCGGTGGGGGTGGTTTTGGTGCGAGAGGGTTTACCTATCGGAGTGGGACAATGGGAACGGTGCCGGCCGAGTGCCCACCACCCACAGTGCTAATACAGCGGGGTGCCCCAACAGCTGGGTGCCTGCGCGAACCACTACGAAATGGATGACCCATGCCCTCGCCCTCCGGCTCCAGTACTTTGAGCAAGCCCACGCCCAGATTCGCTTCCATCGGCTCTCCTTATTTCGGCATCATGCTGGCCGTCATGGCCGTGGTGCTGATCCTGTCCAATATCGGTGCTTCCAAGGGCGTGGCGTTCGGCCCGATCATCACTGACGGCGGCTTCTTCCTCTTCCCGTTGGCCTACATCCTGGGCGACGTCATGAGCGAGGTCTACGGCTTCAAGGTGGCACGCAAGGCCATCATCACGTCCTTCGCCCTTTCCGTGTTCGCCTCGCTCTGCTACTGGGTGATCATCATTCTGCCCGGCTTCAACGACGAGTACGGCGTCGCCAAGCAAGCCGCCATCGAGGGTGCACTCGGCCCAGTGCCTCAGATCGTGGTGGCGTCGCTCCTCGCGTTCCTTGCCGGGCAGACCATCAACTCGTGGATCCTGGTGAAGATGAAGCAGCGGACGGGGGAGAAGACCCTCTGGGCGCGGCTCATGGGATCCTCCGTGGTGGGCGAGTTCGTGGACACCTTGATCTTCTGCAGCATCGCGGCGTCCGTCATCGGCATCACGGATGCGGGCTCGTTCGTCAACTACGTCCTGGTGGGCTTCCTCTACAAGACCGCAGTGGAGTTCATCTTCGTCCCGATCACCATGGCCGTGGTCGGGTGGATCAAGAAGCGCGAGCCGAGCTACGGGGAAGTCGCCGCGTAGCAGCCACCCATTTCGACGGCTCGCGGCGCATTAGATGGTCCTGCCGTCTAGTGCGCGGCGGTCCGCCCAAACGGGCGCACCTAGCAACACCTACGAGTAGTACCGGCCCAGCGTCTCTGCCTTGAACTCGAAGAAGTCTCCGGATTCGATGGCCAGGCGGGCATCGTCCACCATCTTCACCACGAAGCGCTCGTTGTGGATGGAGATCAGGGTTGCGGAGAGCATCTCCTTGGCCTTGTACAGGTGGTGGATGTAGGCCCGCGAATAATTCGAGCACGCGTAGCAGTCGCAGCCTTCCTGCAATGGCCCGAAGTCCTTCTTGTACTTCGCGCCGGAGAGGTTGAACCGGCCGTAGGGCGTGTAGAACGCGGAGTTCCGGGCCACACGCGTGGGGGAGACACAGTCGAACGTGTCCGCACCGTTTTCGATGGCCGTGAAGATGTCATCCGGCTCGGAGATCCCGAGCAAATGGCGGGGCTTGTCCTCGGGAAGTTCCTCGTTGCACCACCGCACGATCGTCCCCAGGTTTTCCTTCTCCAACGCCCCGCCAATGCCATACCCGTCAAAAGGCATGGCTCCGAGGTCCCGGCAGGCCTTGCGCCGCAGGTCTTCATACTGCGCACCTTGAATGACGCCAAACAACGCCTGGTACGGCTTGCCCACCCGGGAGGCCGTCAAAGAAGCATGCTCCTCCAGGCACCGGAGGGCCCACAACCGCGTTCGCTCCAGCGACTCCTCTTGGTACGCCCTAGAGTTCTGCAGCGTAGTGAGCTCGTCGAACGCGAACATGATGTCTGCGCCGATCTGGTGCTGGACCTGCATGGAGATTTCCGGGGAGAAGCGGTGCCGGTCGCCGTTGAGGTGCGACTTGAACCACACACCGTCGTCGTCGATGTGCGCGAGCCGTTCCTTGCCCGGTGCCACGGCGTCATCAGGCCCGGAAGTGTCCACATGCTTCATATCGATGACCTTCTTGAACCCCGAGCCCAGGCTCATCACCTGGAACCCCCCGGAATCCGTGAACGTCGGCCCCGGCCAGTTCATGAAGGCGCCCAGCCCGCCCGCAGCGTCGAGGATCTCCGGCCCTGGCTGAAGGTACAGGTGGTAGGCGTTGGCCAGGACAGCTTGCGCCCCGAGGTCTGCGATGGACTCGGGCAGCACTGCTTTGACGGTCGCTTTGGTCCCGACGGCGATGAACGCGGGCGTCTGTATGGTTCCGTGCGGTGTGGAGATGGTTCCGGTCCGGCCCAGGAAAGCGCCGCCGTTGGCGTCCACCAAGGCGTCCGACGGCGGGCACGTTTCAGTCAGGCGCCTGCCCACCTGAAAGCCGAACTCGGTTTGCCGCTCGGGAAGACCGGCGGGCGATTCGGCAGGAGCGGTGGACGACGAAGACAAAGAAGCGGAAGCTGGCACGCTACAAGTGTGCCAGCTTTACCCTTGGTAACCTGCCCGGAGGCCGGTCAGGAACTGTAGTTCGCTTCCTTCCAGTTGTCCCACGAAGACCGGATATCCGCCAGAGTGTGGGCCCCCAGATCGTACGTGGAGGCAATCACCATGGAGCCGCCGTCGGGCCTTTTCTCCGGGATTGGCAGCTGCTCGGCCACGATCAGCAGGCCATCTCCGTGGGCCGCGTAGCTGTGAACAGTGAGGCCCACTTGGTGGCGGCTCTTGAACCAGACCTTGCCGGAAATTTTCTCTCCGGTCCCCAGGGTGAGTGAGTATTCGTCGCCGACCGGCGGAAGGTCGCCCAGCCCCAGCTTTTCGATGGCCGGCCCACCCTTGCCCGGGAGTGAGACGAAGTGGGTGCGACGGTGCCCGTGCGGGTGCCGTTCCAGGGCGAAACGAAGTTGGTGCAGGAACGTAAGCCAGCCTTGGGTGATGTCCTCGTCCCATTCGGCCCACTCGGAATTGTGGTCGAGCGCAGCCCGGGTGACCTTGACCTCGGTGCCACCGGAGACGGGGTGCAGTTCGAACTCGTCCCCACCGTTGACGGTCAAACTGGTGTGGTCCGGTCCTTCCACGACGTCTGTGTTGAAGTAGATCTGTTTGATTTCGTCGGCAAGGTCATCGGCTTCCCAGCCATGCCATTGAGCCACCAGCGACGGTTCGCGCAGCATAGTCCAAACCTGCTGCGCGTCAGCATTAATCACAACGCTCAGATTGTTCGTCATGGGCCCGAATCTACCGCCGTTCGTGCCTATAAAACAGGGCTTGAACTTCGCTGCCGACAGGCCTAGGCACGCACCGCTTCCAGTTCGTTTCCAATCCGTCGGCCCAACTCTTCCTCGCCGATCGTCTTCGATCCGCCGTGGGCGCGCAGGAACAGCAGCGCGTCGAGCCGCAGGTACCGCCATTCACGTTCGGCTTCGTGATTGCCGTTGTCGATCGCGCGGAAGATTTCTTTGTCGTAGAGGTTGGGTTCGTTGAGCGCGCGTTGCCGGACGCGGGCATTGATCCGGGCTTTGAACGGGTCTTCTTCCTGGGATTCGGGGGCGCGCAGGAGTTTCTCGTACAAGGCGGCGCGTTCCGTTTGCCCGGATTCGCGGCAGATGAAACTGGATAACGCCAGGGCCCGCTCGATTGACGCCCAGCGGTCCAGATTACCGTCGAACGGCAGGACGTTCAGGAGGTCGGCGACCGCGAGCGCGTGGTCGGGATCGCGGAGCACGACGCACAGGTCGAACGCGAGGTCGCTCAGGTCGCGGAGGCAGCTGCCGGACTTGGTGTTGATGCCTTTGGTGAGCCGATCGGCCAGTACCTGCACGCCGTTCTTGCCCTTGTGGCTGGCTGCGGCCGCGCGGACCACGGCTTCGGGCGTCCCGTCGGGCCCGGGGATCAGGGCGAGTTCTTCGGCGGTCGGTCCGGTATACGCGGGCGGGGCAGCGGGGCGGGGAGGTACGACGACGGCGGGGCTGGCCGTTGCTCCGGCGTCCGGTTCTTCGGAGGTGCTTGAGTCCGGGGCGGCATCCGCTGCGGGCTCGGCGGCGGCGCCGGGCGAATTTCCCTCACCCACAGGAACACTGGACCGTGCAGCGATCCGCAGGCTGCCGCCGTCGAGCGTTGTGACGAGGACCAAAGCGGCGACGCCGTAATCGTCGTCCTCAACGTCGATGCCGGCGATTTCCCGGGCGGGACCGTCCCCTGGAGGGTACACAAAGTCTCCGGGTTGCAGGTCCCCAGCCTGCTTCTCGCGGTACTGCTCTGAGGCTGGGCTGTGAGTCATCGGAAGTCCTTTGGTTCTCTTACGGTCCGCCGTCCAGTCTACAAAAGGGGACCGCCCGGAGCCCCGAGGACCCGCTAGACGACGATGCCGGAGAACGCCAAGGCCTGGCGTACGAGGTTGCCGCGGCCACCTTCGAATTCCTGCTGCACGCCGTCGCTCAGGACTTCCTGGGGCGTCATCCAGGTGAGTTCCAAGGCGTCTTGGCGGGGTTCGCATTCGCCGGTGACGGGGATGATGAACACCAGCGACACGGCGTGTTGACGATCGTCGGTGAAGCCGGTCTGGGAGGGCGCCGGGAAGTATTCCGCCACCGTGAAGGGCACCGGGCTGATGGGCAGCTGCGGGAACGCGAGGGGGCCGAGGTCCTTCTCCATGTGACGCAGGAGTGCTGCCCGGATGGTTTCGCGGTAGAGGACCCGGCCGGAGACGAGGTAGCGGACCATGTTGCCGTCGGCGTCCCCCTGGAGGAGGGAGCCGACTTCGTTGACGTACCCGAGCGGATCAAGGCGGACGGGGACAGCCTCCACGTAGACCATGGGGAGGCGGCCGCGGGCTTCGAAGAGGTCTTCGTCGGAAAGCCAGCCTGGATACGGGTCGGGTGTACGTACGCTCATGGTTAAGTTCTACCGCATCCCCGGCCGAAGTTCCCTTGGTGTCATAACGGGCACGGGGGAGTCACGCTCTGGGCGGAATTTACAGCGCAAGGATCGAATCGAGGGCTTCGCCCGAGGCAATGCGGGCCAGGATCGCCGGTTCGGCTGCGTCCGAGGCCATCGCCTGTTCCACCACTCCACGGGCGGTTTCGGGGGAGAGGACGATCAGCCCGTTGTCGTCGCCCAGCACCAGGTCACCCGGGTTGACCTCGACGCCGCCGCAGCGGACGGGGACGTTGACGGCCGACCCCGTTCCGCGCAACTGCTTGGTGGTGAGGCAGGTGGTCCCGCGGGCGAATACGGGCAGCCCGGCCTGCCGCAGTTCAGGGAGGTCCGTCGCCCTTCCGTCAATCACGACGGCGGCAGCACCTTGGGCGATCGCGGCGGCTGCCGTTACGGCGCCGATGGGCGCGTGCCGGTGGTCGCCGAGCATGTCCACCACGAGCACGTCGCCGGGGCGGAGGGCCAGGAGCGCCCGGTTGATTGCGATGGCGTCGTGGTCGGCCACCCGCACTGTGACGGCGGGTCCGGCTATCTTGACGTTACCTAGCAGGGAGCCGATGGCCGGGTCCACGAAACCGTCTTCGAGGAAGTGGCCGATGGTGGGGTAGCTGACTTTCGCGAGGTCCTGAAGCAGTGTGGTAATCATTCGGCCCCCTGGACGAGCACGGCCACGCACTCGATTTCCAAGGACACACCCCACAGGCTCACGCACACCGTGGTCCGGGCGGGCTTGGCGTCGCCGAAGTACTCCACGTACACGCGGTTGTACTCCTCGAGCTGTTCCGGCTTGGTCAGGTAAGTGTTCACCTTGACGACGTGTTGCAGGCTGGTTCCGGCTGCTTGCAGGACGCCGGCGAGGTTCTCGATGGTCCGGCGTACTTGTCCTTCGAATGAGCCGGGTTGATCGTCCAGGCCGGTAATCGCAGGGATTTGACCGGACGTGAACACGAATCCATTGGCGATGACCGCAGGAGAGAAGGGCCCGACGGCGGGCGCCTGGCCGGGGATGCCGGCCAGGCGCGCGATGGTGGTTTGGGTCACTTCGCTGCCGCCGCTTTCGGGGAACCGGCTTCCTGAGAATCAGCGACAGCGGCGGGTGCTTCGTCGACAGAGTCGATGTTGCCGTGGCGGGTCTCGGTCAGGACGAACAGTGCTGCCAGGGACAGGATGGCGGCGGCCATGATGTACCAAGCGATCGAGGAGCTCTGGCCGGTCAGTCCCAGCAGCCAGGTGGTGATGAACGGGGTGGCTGCGCTGCCCAGCAGGCCGGACAGCATGTAGGCGACGGACAGGCCGGAGTAACGGACCTTGGATCCGAACAGCTCGGCAAGGAAAGTGGCGATCGGGCCGTAGTTCGCGGCGAAAGCGGTCATCATCGCGAGGTAGGCAATGAAGAGCAGTGCCACGGACTTGGTGTCCATGAGCCAGAACATCGGGAAAGCCAAGGCCGCTTCGGCGGCAACGCCTGCGTAGATGATGGGTTTGCGGCCGTACTTGTCTGAGAGCTTGCCGAAGAAGGGGATGAGCACAAAGCAGAGGGCGCAGGCTGCGAGGACCACCCACAGCATGAGGCTCTCAGAGTGGCCCAGTTCCTTCTTGCCATAGGAGACGCCTGACGCCACGAGCAGTGTGAAGGTGCTGCCGGTGGAGAGGGTGGCGACGCCGCCCAACACAACCTGCTTCCAGTACTTGGCCATGAGCGAGGCGAACGGCATTTTGGCTTTGGCGCCGGCGGTCTTGACGGCTTGGAAGGACGGAGTTTCTTCGATGTTCAAGCGAATGTAGATGCCGACGGCCACCAGCAGGACGGACGCCAGGAAGGGTATGCGCCAGCCCCAGGAATGCAAGTCGTCGGTGCTCATGGTGGAAGCAACGATGAGGAACGCGACGTTGGCGATGAGTGTTCCGGCCGGAACGCCCACCTGCACCAAGGAACCGTAGAAACCGCGCCGCGTGGACGGTGCGTGCTCAACGGTCATCAGCACGGCTCCGCCCCATTCGCCTCCGAGGGCGAGGCCTTGGATCACGCGGAGCAGGAGGAGGAGCAGCGGGGCCAGGATCCCGATGCTCTGGTAGTCGGGAAGAAGGCCGATGGCGAATGTCGCCGCTCCCATGGTGAGGAGCGAGACGAGAAGCATCGATTTGCGGCCCAAGCGGTCACCGAAGTGGCCGAAGATGATGGCACCCACCATGCGGGCGATGTACGCCGACGCGAAGGTGCCGAAGGCGAGCATGGTGCCCACGATGGGATCGAAGCTGGGGAAGAAGATTTTGTTGAAGACCAGCGCGGACGCTGTTCCAAAGACGAAAAGGTCGTACCACTCGACGGTGGTGCCAATGACGCTGGCGAGGGCAATCTTGCGCATCTTGGCGAGGTCCAGCCTGGCTGTGGATGCGGAATCGGTATCTACCGTTTGGGCCATCAGATTCTCCGGATGGGTGCGGGGACGAGTGTCCGGTGCAAGGTAGCTACAACTATTCTGTGTTGCTGATCACAGCTTCAATGGCAAAAACCCCAGCAAAATCACCAGGGGAATGTGAGAACACACACCGGCCCAGATCTGCGTCTAGGCCCAGGCCACCACCAGCCGCGCCGCGCTCGCGGGCACTGCGAGGTCGATCCCCGTGAGTTCCTGGAAGCGGTTGAGTCGGTTCAAGATGGTGTTGCGGTGGCAGAACAGCTGCTCGGAGGTCAGTGTGACATTGCCCGTGGTCAGGTAGTTTTGTACGGTTTCCAGCAGGCGTTCGCGCTCGCCGCCCTTGCAGTCGGCCAGGGCTTCCTCAAGTTCCGCTGCGAGGTCCAAGCCGGCGTCCTGCAGGTTCTGCTGGGCCAGCCGCGCCCACGCCGAATCGGCCGACAGGGGTCCGGAGTCCCGGGGTCGGAGAAGTGCCGCAAGGCTTTCAGCCGTCCGGGCCGCTGCCGGGAGGGCCCGCAGGCCAAGGACCTCGGGGACGTAGCCGCAGGGAACATCCACGACGCCGGGCGGCAGCTGCTGCGCGGCGGCTTCAGTGCCGTGCGCCTCGCCTCGGGTTCCCGAACCCCTTGAACGGACTGACGTTAACGCCCAGAACACGTAGGTGTTGCCGCCGGACTCGTGCAGGAACAGCCGCTGCCGGGAATGCTGGCTTGATCCGAACTGGGATGCGGCCGCCCTCAGCCGGGCGCCGGGTTCGCCGCTTGCGGCCACCAGGGCGAACCGCGAATCCGGGTTGATGCCTAGTGCAGAGCCCACCTGCGCCGAGGTTTCGACGGAAGGAGTGCTCTGGTTGAAAAGGCGTGCGATGAATTCCCGCTGGATGCTGGATTCTTCCTGGGCCATGCGGACGCGCTCGGTGAGGTAGCTGGTGTGTGTCCGGGTGGCGAACTCGTCCACTACCCGCCACACCTGGTCCACTCGGGACGCGAGCAGGATGGCGTCCTGGGGCTTGGCGATTTCCAGTAGCTCGGCCCAGAGGATGCTGAAGTCCAGGCGCACGGCCGAGGTGAGTGACTCCGGAGGGATTCCGGCCCGGGCCCGCTTGGAACCCAGATCCGAGGCGAAATCGAGCAGGCCGTCCCGGCCCTCGCCCCGCCCGTTCTTCAGCCCCCGGATCAGGCGGCGGAAGGTTTCCCGCGCCGTTTCCGTGATTTCCTGGACCGTCACCTGGCTTTCGCCGTACTCGGGGATCTCACGGACCCGCGTGGTGAAGGTTTGCGCCAGCTCATCGAGCCGTCCATCAAGCTGATCCACCAGTTCGCTCCAGCGGCTGGTCTGCCCAGATGTCTCTACATTGTGCATTCACACATCCTAACCGCACTTTTGCGTGGTGGATCGCTAGTTATTTTGGGAAAAACTACTGGCACTATGGAGTGAGTCACTGTGGAGTGAACCCCCTCACAACAAAATCCACATCACCTTCCGGGTCCACGTACCCGGTCCCGTTTTCGCACTTTTGGAGCATCAATGGCAAGCACGGTCAGCGGAGCCCCGGACACCAGTCCGGTGGCAAAACGCGTCATCGACGAAAGCGTCACCAAGAAGGTAGCCCTCGCGGCCCTGGTGGGTACGGCCTTGGAGTGGTACGACTTCTTCCTCTTCACAACGGCCGCTGCGTTGGTGTTCAACGCCCAGTTCTTCGTGTCGCAGGACCCGTTCGTGGCAGCCATGGGTTCGTTCGCCACACTTGCAGTGGGCTTCGTTGCCCGGCCGATCGGCGGCTTCATTTTCGGCGCACTGGGCGACAAGGTGGGCCGCAAGAAGATCCTGATGGTCACGATCGTGGGTATCGGCATCGTTACCGGCATGATCGGGCTGCTGCCCAACTACATGAGCATCGGCATCGCTGCCCCTATCCTCCTCGTGGCGTTGCGGATTGTCCAAGGCCTCGCAGTGGGTGGTGAGTGGAGCGGCGCGGTGATCATCGCCGTCGAGAATGCACCGGTGGAGAAGCGCGCACGGTACGCGGCCTTGCCGCAGGTGGGTTCGCCCATCGGCACCATCCTGTCCTCCGGTGGATTCTTCGGCATGTTGTTCCTGGTGGGCCAGACCAACTTCGACGCTTGGGGGTGGCGTATCCCGTTCATCGCCGCCATTCCGCTGCTTGCCGTGTCCCTCTGGATCCGGAGCAAGCTCAGCGAATCCCCTGAATTCGAGGCGCTCATGGAGTCCGGCGAAACCGAGCACGCGCCCATCCGCGGTGTCCTGAAGAATAGCTGGCGGCAGATCCTCGTGGGCATGTGTTCAGCACTCTTGGGCATCGGCGGCTTCTACCTCATCACCAGCTTCGTGGTCTTCTACGGCACCAAGATCCTCAAGCTGCCCTCTGAGTTGCTCTTGCTCGGCAGCCTCCTCGCCGCCGCGTTGGAGATCGGTGCGCTTATCTGGGCCGGACGCCTCGGTGAGAAGTTCGGCGCCAGCAAGGTTATCCTCTGGGGTGGCGTGGCATCCGCAGCGGTCGCCATCCCGGTCTTCCTCGCCATCGATAGCCGCAGCCCGTTCCTTGTAGTCATCGGCATGATGATCGGCGTCGCCGTCCTCTCCATTCCTTACGCTGTTTCCGGCACGGCCCTGACCGCACTGTTCGCCACCAAGGTCCGCTACACCGGTGTTGCCATCACGTCGAACACCGCCGGCGTCATCTCAGGCTTTGTCCCCCTGATTGCTACCGCTCTGGTGGCCGCCAACGGGAACTCCTACTGGCCCGGCGCCATCATCCTGCTGGTCGTCTCTGCGCTCACCGCACTCTCCGGCCTGTTCCTGCCCGCCCTCTCCATCAAGGAAGAAGGAATGAAGCATTGAGCACCACCACAGCAGGCCACCTGATTGTCCGGCAACTTGAGCGGGCAGGCATACAGCGCGTCTATACAGTCCCCGGAGAGAGCTTCCTCGACGTCCTTGATGGTCTCCACGGCTCAACCATCCGGAACGTGGTGGCCAGGCAGGAGGGTGGTGCGGGCTTCATGGCGCTGGCCGAGGGCCGCCTGACGGATCTGCCCGGTGTTGCCATGGTGACCCGTGGCCCGGGGGCGGCAAATGCTTTCATCGCCGTCCATACGGCATACCAGGACGCCACGCCGATGATCCTCTTCGTCGGGCTGATTCCGGTAGCGGACCGCGGCCGGGAGTCGTTCCAGGAATTCGACATCAACGCCTGGTTCGGCAGCACCGCCAAGAAGGTGGTTACCCTCGATGACGCCGCATCCGCCGCCCGCGTAGTGGACGATGCGATCTTCACTTCGCTCAGCGGCCGGCCCGGCCCGGTGGTCATAGGCCTGCCGGAGGACGTCCTGGTGCACGCTGTCGAGGACAGCACGGTTGAGCCGCGAATTGTTGCCCGTCCGGAGCCGGCAGCCGCGGACCTTGGGCAGCTCAAGCAAAAGCTGGACCAGGCGCGCAGGCCGCTCGTGGTCGTCGGCGGCGAAGGCTGGACCCAGGAATCCGGTGGGCAGCTTGCCACCTGGGCGACCCGCCACGGCGTCCCCATAGTGGCGGACTTCCGCGCCTACGATGCCGTTCCGCACCGCAGTGACGCCTACTCGGGCTTCCTCGGATACGGCCGCAGCGACGCGACCGCCCAAAGGCTGGACGACGCCGACCTGCTCATCTTCGTTGGTTGTGTCCGCGGCGACGTCCTGTCCGACGGTTACAAGCGCGGACTCAACGCCCGGACTGTTGTGGTGAACGCCGACGCCAACCTCCTCGGCCACTTCGGCAGGGTGGACCAGCACATCATCGCGGATGTCACGGCCTTCGCCCGTGCCTTGTCAGCCGTGGAGGCGGCCGGCAGGGTGGACGACGGCTGGTTCGCGACCGCCCGCGCCGACCACCTCAAGTTCGCGACGCCAGAGCCCGACGGCGGCATCGGCGTTGACCTCGGCGTGGCCATGGAGGTCCTCAAGAAAGAGTTGGACGACGATGCCGTCCTCACTTTCGGCGCCGGAAACCACGCCCTGTGGCCCGCGCGCTACCTGGAGCACAACTCCGCAAACTCCCTGGCCGCGCCCCGCAACGGCGCCATGGGCATGGGTATCCCGGCAGCCGTGGCAGCGTCCCTCGTGTATCCCGGCCGCCAGGTAGTCTCCGTGGCCGGTGATGGCTGCTTCATGATGAACGGCCAGGAAATCGCCACGGCCATGGGCTACGGTGCCAAGTTCATCGTGCTGGTGGTGGACAACGGCATCTTCGCCACCATCCGCGAGCACCAGGAAGCACACTACCCGGACCGGCCTTCCGGTACCCACATGACCAACCCGGACTTCGCCGCCTTGGCACGTTCCTACGGCGGCTTCGGAGAGCGTGTGGAACGCACGGAAGACTTCGCAAGGGCATTCCGCCGTGCCGCGGACTCCGGCCTCCCGGCGTTGCTGCACCTGCCGCAGGATCCCACGACGCGCTCGCCCAAGACGTCCAACTAAGAGTCAGGACCCCTTTTGTGATTCAGCTTCAGAACATCATCAACGGCCAGGCTGTGGACGCCGCGGCCAGCCTGCCGTTCTTCGACCCCGCCACGGGTGAACAGATCGGCACCGCCCCGGACAGCGACGCCGCCACCGTGGATGCTGCCTTCCAAGCTGCCGCGGCAGCTTTCAAAAACTACAAGCGTACGACGCCGGGCATCCGTCAGTCGCTGCTGTTGCAGCTCGCGGACCTCATCGAGGCAAACGTCGACCGCCTGCTCGAAGCCGAGGTTGCCTGCACCGGCAAACCCGCAGCCCTGACCAAAGAGTTGGAGATCCTGCGCGGCGCCGACCAGTTGCGCTTCTTCGCGGGAGCCTGCCGGGTGGTGTCCGGCACGGCCCAGACCGAGTACGTCGAGGGCTTCTCCTCCACCATCCGGCGCGAACCGGTTGGCGTAGTCGCCCAGATCACTCCGTGGAATTACCCTTTCATGATGGCGATCTGGAAGGTCGGCCCGGCCCTCGCCACGGGCAACACCCTGGTCCTTAAGCCAGCCGACACAACCCCTTGGTCCACCGTGATCCTGGCTGAGCTCGCCCAGCAGGTGTACCCGGCCGGCGTGGTGAACGTGGTGTGCGGAGGTCGGGACGCCGGGGCTGCCATGGTGGACCACGAGATCCCGGAAATGGTGTCCATCACGGGCTCCACCCGGGCCGGTGCGCAGGTCATGTCCGCGGCATCGAAGTCCCTCAAGGATGTCCACTTGGAGCTCGGCGGCAAGGCACCCGCGGTGGTGTTTGCCGACGTCGATATCCAACGGAGCGCACGGGAGATCGCCCTCGGCGCGTTTTTCAACGCAGGGCAGGACTGCACGGCCGTTACCCGTGTTCTGGTTCATCAGGACATTCACAAAGAGTTCGCTGCGGCGGTGGCGGACGCTGCCTCAGCGTTGACGGTCGGTGAAGATCTCGGCCCGCTTAACAGCGCCGCGCAGCTGGAACGCGTGGAAGGCTTCATGTCCCGGCTGCCCGCGAACGCCCGGATCCTGGCCGGCGGGAAGCGCACCGGTACCGGGTACTACTTCGAACCGACAGTCATTGACGGTGTCTTCCAGACTGACGAGGTGGTGTGCGACGAAATCTTTGGCCCCGTGCTGACCGTCCAGCCGTTCGCCACGGAGCAGGAAGCCCTGGAGCTCGCCAACGGCACCAAGTACGCACTCGCCTCAAGCGTGTGGTCGGAGAACCATGGCGTGGTGACCCGGGTTGCCAACGAGCTCGACTTCGGAGCGGTGTGGATCAACTGCCACCAGGTCATCCCTGCCGAAGCGCCCCACGGTGGTTTCAAACACTCCGGCACCGGCAAGGACCTCTCTGTCTTTGGACTTGAGGACTACACCCGCATCAAGTCCGTCACCACGTCCCACCGCTAGAACGCATCATGAAACTCGATCTTCTCCTGCAAAACGCAGACATCATCACCATGGATCCGGAACGGCCGGCGGCACGGTCAATGGGCATCTGGCAGGGCCGTATTGTGGGCCTCGATGAGGACCTTTCCGGCGTGGACGCGGCCAAGGTCCTTGATCTTGGCGGAGCCACGGTGACACCGGGCTTCAACGACGCCCACTGCCACACCACGTGGTTTGGCCTGGGCCTCGCTGAGCTGGACGTGTCCGGTGCCCGGGGCTTGGGGGAGCTCTATGACCTGCTGCGCGCCGCCGTGTCCGAGGCGGCGGAGCCTGAAGGTGACGGCTGGCTGTTTGCCACCGGCTTCAGCCAGACCCGGCACGGCGGGCTTTTCCCGGACATCGCCGTGCTCGACCACATCACGGGGGACCGGCCGCTGTTCATGCGCCACAACTCCGGGCACATGGCGGTGGTCAACACTGCCGCGCTGCGGCTGGCAGGTGCGGACTCGCCGTCGTTCCCTGATCCCGACGGCGGGGCGATAGTCCGCGACGCAGCGGGACAACCCACGGGACTCGTGCAGGAGACGGCCCAGGAGCTCATCCAGCAACTGATCCTGCCGTACTCCCTGGAGGACATCGAAGGGGCGCTGGAGCGGGCCACTCTGCACTATGCGTCGGAGGGGATCACGAGCTTCACCGAGGCGGGCGTCGGCGGCGGATGGATCGGCCACAGTCCGGCCGAACTCGCTGCCTACCAGCGGGCAGCGTCCAACGGCCGCCTGCATGCACGGGCACAGGTCATGCCCGTGCTGGACGTGCTGCATTCCTTGCATGGTCACGCTGCGGACAGTCCCGGGGCGGCTCCGGCAGGGCTGGACCTCGGGATCAGCAGCGGGTTCGGCAGCGAGTACCTGTCTCTGGGGCCGGCGAAGGTGTTCCTGGATGGCTCTCTCTTGGGCGAAACCGCGGCCGTCAGCCACGAATTCTGCAGCCACGGACACAAGGACAACCGCGGAAACGTGGGGTATTTCCAAGCGGATCCGGCCCACATGCGGGAACGCATGGAGGCCGCGTATGCCGCAGGATGGTCCATTGCCGCCCACGCCATAGGGGACCGCGCGATCGACCTCGCACTGGACATCATCACGGATTGCCAGGCCGCTTATGGTCCACGCCGTGTGCCCAACAGAATTGAGCACGCGTCCATGACCCGGCCCGAGCAGCTGTCCCGCCTCGCAAAGGCCGGAATCGCCGTCACGCCCCAAGCCAGCTTCTTTCGCGACGGCGGGGACGGCATGACAGCGTCCCTCGGCCAGGATCGCCTGCCCTGGGCCTACCGGGCAGCGAGCTTCCTCGACGCCGGGGTGACACTCGCCGGAAGTTCGGACCGGCCTGTCGCTGATGGCAATGTCCTGCGGGGTATGCAGGCGTTCGTCGACCGTCGGACAGCGTCCGGGGCCGTGTTTGGAAATCCTGCGGAGCGGCTCACTCCGTTCCAGGCATTGGCGGCTTACACCAGCGGCGCGGCCCTCGCCACCGGAATGCTGGGCGAGAAGGGAACGCTGACCCCCGGCAAACTTGCGGACTTCACGGTCCTGTCCGCCTCACCTCTGGAGGCACCCGACATCAGCGAACTACGGGTCCTGGCCACCGCCGTCGGAGGCCGCTTCACGTACCAATCAACCGACTTCCACATGGCACTTTCGCCGGAAAGTCCATTCGCGGCCCATCTTTCAGCGGCCCCAGTTTCAGCGACCCACAGTTCATAGGGGAGACCATGACAACCACTACAAGCTTCACTGCCCAGGACACCGCCTTCGTGCAGGACTTCCGGATCATGAGCGCCTTCGGTGCAACGGAGAACGGCGGCGTCGACCGGCAGGCAGCAACCATCCCCGACGGCGAACAACGCCGCTGGCTCACCGGCCTCCTTGAAGAGCGCGGCTTCACTGTGAAGTTCGACCACGCAGGCAACCAGTGGGGACTGTACGAGGCAGTCCCGGGAGCGCCCTTTGTGGTGGTTGGCTCGCACATGGATTCACAGCCGACGGCGGGACGTTATGACGGCGCGTACGGGGTCCTCGCTGCCGCGCACGCTGCGTTCCGCTTGGTGGAGCGCTGGGAAGCCGGCGCTCCGGCGCCCAGCTTCAACCTCGCCGTCGTCAACTGGTTCAACGAGGAAGGCAGCCGCTTCAAGCCGTCCATGATGGGCTCGTCCGTCTACACCGGCAAGCTGGACCTCGAGGATGCACTCAACACCCAGGACACTGCGGGGGTTACTGTGCGGGACGCCTTGGATGCCATCGGGTGCAGGGGATCGTATGAAGGGCCGGAGGCCGCTTACTGTGCCGAGATCCATATCGAACAGGGCCGCAGCATGGAGCGAGAGGGCATCACCATCGGCTTGGTCAGCTCAAACTGGGCGGCCAACAAGTACGAATTCGTGGTCCACGGCGAGCAAGCACATACCGGTTCCACCGTGATTGCGGACAGGAAAGACGCCCTCCTCGGCGCCTCGATGCTGGTGGTGGCAGCCCGCGAACTCGCCGACAGGTTCCCGGGTGTCCTGCACACTTCCGTTGGCCAGTTGAATGTCTATCCGAACTCGCCCGTGGTGGTGCCCTCCCGCGTCAACCTTCTTTTGGACCTGCGTAGCGCCGACGAAGCCGTACTCGCAGAAGCCGATGCCCTGCTGCACGAGCGGATTGCCGAAATCGAACGCGCTGCCAACGTCTCCGTGGAGAAGCACCATTCGCACTCCTGGGCCGTCACGCCGTACCAGACCGAGGGCGTCGAGCTGGCGGCCAAGGTCGCGGCCGATTTGGGACTGTCCAGCAAGGAAGTCATGACCCTCGCGGGGCACGACTCCACCAACATGAAGGACATCGTGCCCACGGTGATGCTCTTTGTGCCCAGCGTGGACGGCATCTCCCACAACGAGCATGAATACACGACGGACGAGGACATAGTGGCGGGGCTGACGATGCTCACTGAGGTCGTCAGCAGGCTGTGCTCGGGGGCATTGGCAGGCTGACGCACTCATAGGCAGGGTATCCCTGCCCGGAGGCGGGGATACCCTGACTGTTCATTCAGGAGAGGTGACCGTTCCCGTTACTGTGGGATCGCCACATTGGCAGGGTGGTTGCCGACCTTCTTGTCCTCGTAGGCAGCTCCGCCGAGGCCACACAGTTGGGCGGCCGTGAAACCTGCCGGTGCTGTGCCCAGCGAGGTTAGGTCGACGCCGTCCACCGTCACTGTGCTCGGATACAGCGAGTTGTCCGCCGACTTGCAGACGAGCACGATGATCTTGAAGTCGCGGGGATCCGTGAACGTCAAGCTGACCGTACCGCCCGCCCCAACGGTTGCCCGCTGGTCTGCGGCTGTGTCATAGCCCGGGGGCGTGGTGGTTTCAACAACCCAGTATTCGCCAGCCAGGACATCGGTGAAGGAGCAGTTTCCACTGGCATCCGTGGTGCAGGTGAGTCCTGTAGTGGTGTCCTCCGCTCCACGCGTTTCAAGCGGGGCCGCGTTGTTGAAGAGTGTAAAGACGGCGCCACTCAGGGACGCTCCACTGCCTGTTCCATCGTCCCTCTTGTGGACGTTGATGGTTCCCTTGGCCGTGTTGGTGTACGTGCAGTCAACACTGCCTTGGAATCCCAGGACGATGTTCACCGTAGCTCCGCTCCGGCTGGTGGACGTGCCGGTTCCGGATGACGTGCATTGCAGGTCCGTCAGCGTCCAGCCCGAGGGCAAAGTGCTTTCAGTGACGCTGTACGTTCCGGCAGGTACCGAGGAGCCGAAGTCCCGCAAACCGCCGTTGCTCAGGTTGAACGTTGCCGGAGTCAATCCACCGGTGGTGGTGTAGCCGAACGATGCGTCGCCACCCACGGTGACCTTACGGATCTTGATGGATCCACACTTGCTGAAATTCAGTGGAACCGGGGCGATGAAGTCCTTTAAAGCTGCCGTGAAGGAGTCGGAGGAACGGCTCTTCAGGTAGGCTCCGCTGAAGGTTTCGCATGAATCGGCCGGGATGATGCCGGCGTCAGTGAGGTTGATGGCAGCTTCGCCGAAGGTGCGGGCACTCAAGTTGCGTGGTGCGTTCGGGGCGATTGGGTCGACGACCTGTGCGCTGTTAATGGAGCCTTCAAAGTCGCCGGTCAGATCCTGGACCGTTCCCCAGCAAGGCACGGAATTGGCCGAGTCGCATTGCGACTTGTCTCCCGTGGTTACCCACCTGTGGTAACCGAGAACGGGGTTGGTCCCGCCTTGCGCAAGGTCGTATTTGATCAGGACGTCGCCGGCAGTGCGGACCGGCGTAATGCCGTTGGCGGACTTCACTGTGCTCTTATTGAACTCGAAGTCCATGTTGGTAGTGCCGGTCGGTTCCTGCACGCGTTCCCATGCGAGGTAGGCGTAGTCGTCACCGTTGGCTTCAGTCTTCAAATAGGCGTAGAAACGGAGCAGGTCGCTCTTGTTGTTTGGAATGGATCCGGTCACTACGGACGGGACTTCTGTGTCTTCCTTGGTGCCTTGGCCGAATGAATTGTCGTTCTGGCCGGTGTCCAAATCGATTCCGCAACCGGAGATGGGAACAACGCAACTGATGGGCGCGTTGGCCCAGTCCTGTGTTTCGTCGTTCAGGACAAGGTTTCCGTCAGCCGCGTCAAAGGGGCTTCCGGGCAGGTTGGCTTGGGCAGCTGTTGCTGAGAGGACCAAAGCCAGACAGGCTGCGGCCGCGCCGATCGAGGTGAGTTTCTTGTTTTTCATTGGGATGCCTGAATTCTGTAATCCATACGGCCCGGACGGGATTATCCGGAGCCGCGACATTCCCCCGTGTTTTGGGCAGCCCGTTTGCTCAAGCTGCTTCCGTTGATGAGGTACCGCCCCGAGACCGTGGAGCGATGGCGCTGCCGGGCTTGCGTCGCCGACTGCGAAGATGCGAAGTGCATGCGAGTGGTAGTGGCTTTGCACGAACGAATCGCCCTACAAAGGGCGTTCGTAGTTTCGGCCCCAAACGCCGAAAGATTCGTCCCGACTGAGCCTCGGGGCGCGCGTACCGCTGTCCCCAATCGATCCCAGCGACTTGATAGTAGGCTCGGTTAGCGTCAAATTCAATGACTTTTTCGTGCCGCGCGTCAGACGGGTCGTTGCTCAACCACAATCGAGGCCGGCGCGGCGCCGCTCGCGGCGTCCGGGTTGGCGATGTACAACACGTTGTCGCTGATCCGCGCCTCGATGCCGGCGTCGATGAGCCGACGCAGCAAAGGTTCCAGGCCGCCGTCGTACTCAAACGCCAAGTCTCCCGACTCCGCAGCCGCGCCGTGAACAATGCGCAGAACGCCGCCGTTCTTTGTAGTGAAAGTGGCTGATTCGTCGTCCGACGTTCGCGGCCGGGCACCGATGTTACGGAGTTCCTGGGCGGAATCTTCGACGCCCGGACTCACCCAAGTGGCTACCACCGTGAGTGCTTGGTCGGCTTTGACCGACGTGGCCCACGTGCCGTCTTCGGCCCGCCGGGCCGGATCCGCGAGGAAAGTGAAGCCGTCCCGGGCCGTGACCTGCACTGTTTCGCCGTGGGCCGCCTCGGTGACTTCCGCGATGGTTCCGTCTTCCCGGGTGCGGCGCGCGAATTCGTCCAGCACGCCCACCTCGACGCCGAAAACGGTGGCACCATCCCGCGGCCCCGCGAGGTCGTGCGCGGCCACCCGGTGCAGCGCGAGGCGACCTGAACCGGCGTCGAACTCGAACCAATCCTTGTCCTCGAAGGTGGAGACCAGGCCCAAGGCTTCCAACAGTTCAGCCCACTGCTCCGGCCGGGAGGTGAAGTGGATAGGGCGGGCTCGCAACATGGATCCTCCTGCGGGGTTGGCGCGGCTTCTGCGGTCCAGCCTATGCCGGTCGGGCGCCTACGCAGCAGAATGGGGCCATGCCTGTTGAGCTTGAAGAACTGACTGTCAAAGACGCCGCGGAGTGGCGTGACTGGTTGTCGGCGAATGCCGCGGACAGCCCCGGCGTGTGGCTGGTCCTGCACAAGAAGGGCGGCAACGTCACTGAGCTCGACTACGACGCAGCACTGGATGAAGCGCTGTGCTATGGCTGGATCGATGGCCAAACCAAGCGCCGCGACGCCGAAAGCTACCTACAGCGCATGACACCGCGGGGGCGCCGCAGCGTCTGGTCGGCACGGAACGTTGGACATATCGGTCGGCTCGAAGCTGAGGGCCGGATGACCGCTGCCGGACGTGCCGCCGTCGACGCCGCCAAAGCCGACGGCCGCTGGGAAGCTGCATATGCCGGGCCGGCCGACTCGGTGGTGCCGGACGATCTTGCCGCTGCCATAGCTGCCGTGCCGGAGGCGCAGGCCATGTTCGATGTCCTGACCTCCCAAAACAGGTTCGCCCTCATCATCCGCACCAACAGCGTGAAGCGGGCAGATACGCGCGCGCGGAAGATCGCGGGCTTCGTGGAGATGCTGGCCAAGCACGAAACACCGTACCCGCAGAAGAAAAAACCCTCCTCAGCACCCAAGTAAGTACCTCCGTACCCAAGTAAGTAGCAGTAGTGCGCGTTTTGGCGGCTCAAAACGCGCACTTCTGCTACTTAGTTGGGTCCAGGGTTGCAGCCGCTTCGAACGTCATCCAGGCCTGCAGTTGGGTGGAAAGTTCGACGGCGGCACCCGCCGGATACGTTTCGCTTGCCGGCCGCAGGGGGTCGGGAGAGAACACGAGGTCCGGGCGGGTTTTTGCTCGGATCGGGGAACTTTGCCGCTGCGGCCCGGAGTCGCTCCGGCCTGACCAGAAGGCTTCTGCCGTGTTCTGAACCATTGCGCCGGCGGCGTGCCTGGCGGCCTCCGGCAAGCGTTGGTCCCGGGCGGCCAATGCCAGATAACGGATCAGGATGCCGGTGAAGAGACCCCCGTCGCCGACACCGTGGCCCTTGATGACGAGCGTTCCGGGCAGGGTTAGTTCACGGGCGACGGCATGGACCAAGTGCGCGGCACGGTCCAGATTGTCCTGTCCGCCCAACTCCAGCAGCGCTCCCAGAACCGGCCCTTGGTTGTATGTGTAGACGGCGTCTTCCAGCACGACCTTGCCGTTGCGGAGCCGGAGTCCATCCAAATAGACCCCGCGTCCGGCGTGGAAAAGTTTCGCATTCAGCCAGTCCACGAGTGCCTGGGACTGTTCCCGGCGGCCGGTTCGGGCGAAGTACAGGGCAACGGGAGCCGTAGCGGGCGTGTTCTTGAAGTCCCGCTTAGTGCTCCAAAACGTTCCGCCGCCCAGGTCTTCGGTGGATGCCGAGTCGAATTGCAGCGTCAGGCTCTTGTGGACATACGCATTCCTGCGGCGCCCCGGTTTTTGCGTTTCTTCCGCCAAGGCCTCCAGTCGGAGCGTGGAAAGGGCCAGCCATGCCATGTCGTCGTAGTAGTCGTTGACGAAGCGGAAGAAGTTTCTGATCCGGATGGTGGTGACCAGCCGCGAAGCGAGGCGCCCGGCGCTGGGGCGGGAGGCGCCGTCGAACCTTGCTTTGGCGGCGAGTTCGCGGCGGCCGGTGTCCACGAGGCAGTCGACGTAGTGAGCCTGCCACCAGTAGTGCCAGGGCCCCAGCATCCCGCGGATTCCCTGGTGGGGAAGGCTGACCGCACCTATGTGCGTGGCGGGCAGGAAGAACAGTGGTCGGCCAAAACCGCGGGTGACCGCCCGGGCAGCCAGATCCGCGCGTCGTGCCCATTCCGTGGCGCCAGTGATGGGAGGCGGGGACGCTTGGGTGTCTGTGGGCATGGAATCAGCCTATCCGCCGGGCAGAGGTGCGCTGGATCACAATTCCAGTTAACATGCATTAACGGATTTGGGTCTGCATCAAGGAGGATGGATGGACATCAGGGGCACGGTTGCGTTGGTCACCGGGGGCGCGTCGGGCTTGGGTGCTGCAACGGCCAAGCGCTTTTTCGACGCCGGTGCCTCGGTGGTGCTGGTTGACTTGCCGCAATCGGCGGGGGAGGACTACGCGGCAGAGTTGAACGCGCAGGGTGGCGGTGACCGTCCAGGCGCGCCCCGTGCAGTCTTTGTCCCGGCCGACGTCACCAACGAGGACCAAGTCCAAGCCGCCGTCGACGCCGCAGTGTCGCTGGGTTCCCTGCGGATCGTGGTTAACTGCGCAGGTGTTGCCACTCCAGGCAAAGTGCTGGGCCGCGATGGCGTGCTGCCCCTCGAAACCTTCACCAAGGTCATCCACATCAACCTGGTGGGAACGTTTAACGTCATCCGACTGGCGGCAGCGGCCATGGTCCAAAGCGAACCCGTCAGCACCGAACTCGGGGGACCGGAGCGGGGAATCATCATCAACACAGCGTCAGTTGCAGCGTTTGAAGGGCAGATCGGGCAGCCGGCCTACGCCGCATCCAAGGGAGCAGTCGCGGCGATGACACTGCCCTTGGCGCGGGAATTCGCACGATCCCTGATCCGCGTGGCCACCATCGCCCCGGGCATCTTCGAAACACCCATGATGGCCGGTCTGCCGCAAGCCGCCCAGGAATCCCTCGGCCAGCAAGTGCCCCACCCCGCACGCCTCGGCCGAGCAGCAGAATATGCCAACCTCGCAGCCCACATCGTGGAGAACGCCATGCTCAACGGAGAAACCATCCGATTGGACGGCGCCATCCGGATGGGACTCAAATGATGGGCGACTACAGCGGCGGTTCAGTACCAGCGCCCGGCCAGGTACCGGCGTCGGGCGTTCCCGCTTCCGGTCCTTCCGCTCCTTCCATCGGTGAGTTGCCCACCGCGGACTTCTTCGACTTCGAGTCGCTCCTGAGCGTCCAGGAACAACGCAAACTCAACGAACTGCGTTCCTTCCTGGCCTCTGAAATTGCACCGTATGCCGGGCAATGGTGGGAGAAGGCGGAGTTTCCCGAGCACATCCTGCCCAAGCTGGCCGCTTTGCGCCTCAGTGCGCCGGCCCAGCGTGGATATACGCATCTCTTCGCCGGATTGGTGATTGCCGAGATGACCCGCGTGGACACATCGATCGCGACGTTCTTCATGGTCCACCACGATCTGTTCGTCGAATCCCTGTACGACTTCGGCAGCGATGCCCAGCAGGACAAGTACCTCGACGACGCCTCCAACCTCCGTACCACAGGCGCCTTCGCCCTCACCGAACCCGATCACGGATCCGACGTAGCGGGCGGGATGCAGACCACGGCGCGGCGGGTCAGCAGGTCAGAGTCCGACGGCGGCGACTACTGGGTAATCAACGGCGCCAAACGCTGGATCGGGAACGGGACGTTCTGTGACTACATGCTGGTATGGGCGAAGGATGAAGCCGACGGCGCTGTTCGGGGATTCATCGTGGACGCATCATTGCCTGGAATCACCCGGAGCCGCATCGAGAACAAGATCGCGCTGCGGACCGTGCAGAACGCCGACATTCGCCTCGACAACGTCCATGTGGCTGAAGCGGACCGCTTTGCCGGCATCAACAGCTTCGCAGATACCAACCACTTGTTGAGGGGCTCCAGGATCATGGTGGCGTGGCAGGCCGTGGGTCAGCAGCTGGCTGCCTTCGACGTCGCACGGCAGTACGCGGTGGAGCGCATGCAATTCGGACGTCCCCTGGCCAAGTTCCAGCTCATTCAGCAACACCTCGTGGACATGCTCGGAAACGCCGTGGCCTGCATGGGGATGATGGTCCGGATCGCACAGTTGCAGGAGGACATCTTCACTGATGCCCAGGGCGTTCGGCACGGTGGGGCGGACATGGCCCAAGTGGCGTTGGCCAAGGCCTATTGCAGTGCACGAATGCGTGAGACAGTGGCCCTTGGCCGCTCCATTCTTGGTGGAAACGGAATAGTCACGGACTACCGGATCGCCAAGATCTTCGCTGACGCCGAAGCCATCTTCACCTATGAAGGTTCGTACGAGATCAATTCCCTCATCGTCGGCCGTGCCGTGACAGGCGTTTCAGCCATCGTGTAGGCGGAGCCGCAGAGGTCCGCGGGCTCTAATCCTGCGGGATCTTCTCGCCGGCCTCCACCCGAACGTCCACGGAATTGCCGCGGACCGGCATGGGGCAGGTGCCGTACGGAGTGAACGCGCTGGGATAATTGATGGCCCGGTTGAAGTCGATGACGACAGATCCGTCAGGACGAGGCCGGGGGATGAAGACCTTCCGCCACTCATCGGTGGTGTCGCCATTGGTTTCATCATGGAAGGTCACGTTGAGGGCACCGAGTTTTTCCTCTTCTGCATGCAGCCGGATTTCATGCGGGACGCCCGGAACCCGGAAGACGATCTCTCCGACGGAACGGTGCACGCCATCTACGAGCGGGTTTGCCGTGCCGATGGGGACGTCCACCGGTTCGGGGTAGGCCTCAAAGCGTCCCTCCACAACCCAGTCCGGGTTGTAATCGTAGGTAGGAACACCCGCGAACTCCGTAAAGACAGGGGAGCCACCGTCGCGGGTCCGAATCGCAAACTTGTTGGCCCGCATTGCCAGCTCAACGACTACCTGCTTACCGTCCTCGCCGCCGAACTGAACCCACATGAGGGACTCTTCATCCCGGAGCGACGCGGAGATGGTCCCGACCACGACTTCGCCTGATTCAACCAGGGTGAGACCATCCGCGGCGCTCGCGGTGAGGCTTGCAGTTGTTCCGTTCGCGGACCAAAGTCCGGGAACCAGTTCCATCTCGGACGGCTCGGGATCAAGCCACTGAAAGGAGGTCAGGGTGAGCCAGCCGTGTTCCGTTGCCAGCGCCGAATTCCTCCCTGTGCGGAACCGCTCCCATCGGGCACGTTGGGCATCTGTGGCGGCGATCGTCGAGCTCATGGTTCTCCTTGGCTGGGCTTGATGGCGCTGGCTCTGTCCTCAGCTTGCATTGTCCTCAACTAAGCGCCGAAGCCCAACATTCCCGGGGGGCGGAGCGTTGCGCGGAGAGGGCGTTTCGACGGAGCGCCAGCGGCCGGGAGCCCGGATGTGGCAAAGCCCGGCAACGTCGGGGAATGGTACGGCTCGCGCTGGCCCTCAACACATGCCAGCGCGAGCCGAGTTGGTGGTCGACCGGTTCCGGCGGCCTAGTGCTGGCGGCTGGCAGCCCGACGAGCTCCCACGAACGCCAGCAGGGAGCCGACGGCGAGCAGAACCGCAGCGGCAAGGATGAACGCCGAGCCCTGAAGACCGGTGCTCGCCAGCTGTTCGGGAGCGTCCGCAGCGGGCGGCGTAGGCGTTTCCGTCACGACGATCGCGGGGGTGGTCGGTGACCGAGTGGATGTCGCGGTGCTCGTGCTTGCGGTGGGCGTGGGCGTAGGTGACGCCGCGGTGGTGGTCGGAGTGGGCGTCGGGGTAGCGGTGCTTGGAGCGGGTGTCGGGGTAGCGGTCGCCGTTGCGGTGCTCGGGGTTGGTGTCGGGGTAGCAGTGGCCGTACTTGGTGCCGGTGTCGGGGTAGGCGTGGGGGTCGGTGTCGCAGTAGTGGGCGTTGGAGTTGGCGTGGGAGTTGCCGTTCCGTCGCCGGTACCTCCTGCATGCGTCCGCTTGGTTTCTGCGCTCACGGGTGTGTCCGTGCCGGCGATAGTCACAATCCCAGTGTTTTCGTACTTGTTCAGCTTCGGGTCAGTCACCTTCGTGATGACAAACAACTCAACACGTTCTCCGGCAGGGAGCCCGGTCCAGCTGACCGTCACTTCCTGTGGAGTGCACTTGATGCTGGCAGGGTAGGCGTCGTTGTCCATGGGATCGATGATGTTCCCGTCGCTGTTGACAGTGCGTCCAACCCGCGGGGTGATCTGCCCGCAGTCGATTTCCATGCCGGCCGCGGGCATGTCCTTCACAACAACATCGTTGGTCTCCGACTCCATGGGAGGCATGTAAAAGATGGATTCCAAAACGGTCTGCGAGGCATCAGCCCACCACATTGCCTTACCGGCGGACGTTGGTGGGGTCGGACCACAATCGCTGACACAAGGACCCTCGATGTCCAAGGGGACGCGAACAACGCTGGAACCGACTGTGAACTCCAGGTCCACGCTATTCCCGTTGCCGGGCTCAGCAGCATACTGCGTGGTGAAGTTGCATGTCCCGCCCACATTGAGCGGGTGCGAAGAGACGAAGTCCGTCAAAGTAATGACCACAACCCCGGAGTCGTTGGCCACTGCGGTTGCCACAGTCTCGCCCGCCTCGTTATTGAGGTCGAATGCCGCTTCCCCGAACCAGCGAAGTTGCGGGGGAAGCTGGAGTTCGAACGAATCACCGGGTTGTGAGTGGTCAGGAACAGACCACTCACAGCTCAGATCTACTTGATCCCATTGGTCCGTGACCACTGAATCTGTACTGATGGTGACAACAGCTCCCGGGATGGTGGCGGCGGTGGCGGGCAAGGCCGACCATGTGAGTCCCAAGGCAGTCGTGACGACAGCCATCAGTGCGGCCACCAAGGAGGCGGTCTTTAGGTGGAACTGTTTATTCATTTGCAGGTGGGTCCTTCGAATCTTCGGTTTATCTAGTCGATTGATGAGTGTCTGCCCACAGATGTTCATGACGCCATCAATCGACTCTGCTCACAAGGGCTCCGGGAAGGGACTTGGCGGCATCATCTCCGAAGGAACAGACGAGAGGGGGTAGAACATCATGCGGGACGGTCTCAGGACCCCTTCGCCCACTGTTTCCACGGCTGTCCGGCATTTCATGAGGCGCTCAAGGTTGCTCTCCGAGAGAGGGAACAGCACGTGGACCGCAGAGCTCCGGTACATGGCGATCGAGCCGGTCCCGCTCAGCTGGCATTGGACGGTTTCTCCCAACCGGGCCAGCAGCGTCCAGCCGTGCCGCCGGCTTTCCAAGGATTCGGGCAGGGTAATGACGGCGAGGGCGTGCGGCCGGGAGCCTTCCGGACCTGCAGCCGAAAGTTCATGGATCCGTCGCACGAAGTGGGCCTTGGTGGCCAGGCCTGTGTAAACGTCCGTGCATGAGATGGGAGGAGCTGTCTCGGCCACTTCGGCCCAACCTTCGGCCAAGGACTGGAGGGCGTCAATATCCAGGCTTTGCTCGGCCGCCATGAAGAGGGAGCGGAAGTCCGTCATGGTTTCGCTGATGCTGACGCCATTCCTTGCCCGCGCCGCGCCCAGGGAGCGGGCGGTAGGAGCAGGGACCGTGGAACGGGAAGCAAAGGAAGTCACCACCGTCCGGACTTCCGGAAGGAACCAGTCGGCCCGGAACCGCCAACCCTGTTGGTAGCTGGTGGTCTGCCATCTGCGCAGCAAAAGGTGTCGCGAGAATGTGCATTCGGCGAATGTTTTTGTCCGGAACGATGTCATATGCCACTAGTACGCGGGTTGTGGATTTCGTGACGAAGTTTGCTCACTTTCAGACGTTGCTAAAGACTATGTATAAATTCGCGTCATGACGTGGTGGCTCGGAGCACTCCCTATGTATGGGCACGATATTAGACATTGTGGGGATGCCCTAAATGGCATCCAGGGCAAGTACGGGCAGTAATTCCAACGCCGAGGTTGAGAGCGACGGCCAACTCATCGAGTTGGTGCGTGGTGGTGACCTGTCCGCGTTCGACGAACTCTATGAGCGCCATCTGTCCATCGCGTCGACCGTGGCCAAGCGCAATGTGGACAACTTAAGCGACGCCGAGGATGTTGTCGCGGACGCTTTTCAGTCAGTACTCCAGAGCCTCATGGCAGGGAAGGGGCCGGACAATTTCTTCCGGGCGTACTTGTTGTCCACGGTGACACGGCTCTCACACCATCGGAACCGGAAGGCAGGCAAGACGCTCCCCAGCGGCGATGACTCCGTGCTGGACCACTCATTGGCGGAACCGGACGCCGTACTTAAGGCCTTCGAGTCGGAGACCGTGGCCAAGGCTTTCCGCGCTTTGCCCGAGCGATGGCAGGCGGTGTTGTGGTACTTGGATGTGGAGCGTATGAAGCCGGCTGCTGTCGCTCCCATCCTGGGTCTATCCGCCAATGCTGTTTCAGCCCTGGCCCTCCGAGCCAGGGAAGGTCTCAGGAGGCAGTACCTGCAGGCCCACATCGCCGAAGAATCCAACGGGGAGTGCTTGGAATTCGCCTCCAAACTCGGAAACTTCATCCGGGGCGGACTGTCCAGCGTTGCGGAGCGGAAAGTGCGTGCGCATTTGCAAGGGTGCGCCAAATGCACCAGTGCCTTGGCGGAATTGAAAGACGTGCAGGGAACCATGAGGGCTGTACTCGTGCCCCTGATCACGGGCATCCCGTTGACGGCGTGGGCGGGCAAAGGGGCAGGCCTGGGGTTCCTTGGTGGTTTGGTTCCGGTCAAGGCGGCTCTCGTCCTCCCTGCAATCGCTCCGCCGACGGCAATGGTGATGGTCGCTGCCGCGGGTCTTGGCCTCGTATTTGGCGCTTTGGCAGTTACCGACCAGCCGGCACCCGATGCCCGTGTGGAGCAACCCGTCGTTGAACTGACAGCTACCGGGACTTCTCCCACTTCCGCGGCGCCCTCGGCCACGGTGGAAATTCCCGAGCCCAGCCCTGTGCCATCAGCACCAATGATTGCTTCTGATCCATCGCCCGCCCAAGTACAGTCTCCAGCGCAAGTACAAGAGGAGTCCGTGCCGGCGGCGCCGTCTGTTGAACCGGTGGCACCACCTGAGGTCCGTGAAACCCGGCCTCCCTCCTTATCTCCGTCCCCCGTTACCAACTCCCCGGCACGTCCGGCGTTCATCAGCGCCACGGTGCGGGAAGAGAGGGCCGGTGATGTCAAGCTCTCCGCTTTGCATGTGGATTTCACTACGGAAGGTCCCAATCCTACGGGCGCGGGAAAGGCCGTATTCAGGGTCGGGGAAGACACGAGCATCCTTGGCCAAAGTGTCACGGCGCCGGAGGGCTGGCGGTGCGACTTGGAGGAAAGCACAACTTTGACGTGCGTGACCAACTCGATGAGCCGGAGCGATCTCCATTTCCACATCACTACTGAGGCCCATCGTAAGAGGACGCCAGGCCTTCTGACGTACTCCCTGAGCGGGGAAGGCCTGGTGTCCAGCGAGTTTGTCTACAGCTACTAAGCCTGAATTCGATGCCCTTCCGGCGTCATGTTGGCCGTGCGGCATGCACTGATCCATGGGCAGGGCCGAACGCGGCTACTGGACATCTTGATTTAGGAAATATGGGGGAAGAATGAGCGCAGCGTTGTATGCCGTTGCTGGTTTGTTGGGGGCCTTGGCAGTTGTCTGGGCAGTAATTCCGGTGGGACGGAACTGGTATGTTCGCAAATTCATCACGCCGCACCGGTTGCGTCTTGCCATGGCAGGTACAGGAGCAGTGGTGCTCCTTGGGCTGATCGGCTGTGTCTTGGGTTCATTCAAGAACCCTTGGCTTGAAGTTGTAGTACTCCTGGCCGCCGCCGGGCTCATCGTGGGGTGCCTCGTTGCGTCTGCCCTGAGGATCAATCATGGAGTTGCCACGCAACCGCGGCGCGTTCTGGCCATTGGGGCGCACCCGGATGACCTTGAGTTGGCCTGCGGCGCAACGCTTGCCAAGCTTGCGGACGCAGGGCACGAAGTCCGCACGATGGTGATGAGCTCAGGCAGCCAGGGTGGAGACAGCTCCATCCGCGCAATGGAAGCGGAGTCCGGTTCGGAGTTCATGGGGGCATCCGAAGTGCAGGTCCATGATTTCACGGACACGAGCCTGTCCGACCACGGACAGGAAATGGTCAAAGCGATCGAAGCCCTGATGGAGGATTTCCGACCGGATGTAGTCATGACCCATTCAGGTCATGACTACCACCAGGATCATCAGGCGGTGCACAGCGCCACCATGCGGGCGGCCCGCCAGCATTCGTCCATATTGTGCTTCGAGAGTCCCTCGTCCACCCGGCAATTCAATCCCAGTGTTTTCGTGGATATCGATGGCTACCTGGATGTGAAGATCCACGCCGTGTCGATGCACCGAAATCAGAAGGGAAAACCTTACATGTCTGCCGAAAGGGTCCGCAGTCTCGCGGCTTTTCGGGGTTCCCAAGTAAAGACCTCCTACGCGGAAGGCTTTGAGCCCGTTCGCCTGCTTGGCTCAGCCGTGGGGGAGTTCTGATGGCACGATTCCTTATCACCGGGGTCGGAGGCCCTGCCGGCAAATCGCTGGCACGGCAGTTGATGGATCAAGGACACTGGGTGGCCGGTGCAGACATGCAACAGGTTCCGCGGGCTGCGGCCCATGCCGTAGCGGTGGTCTCCCGGGCAGATTCGCCTGGATACCTTTGGGAATTGAGGGGGCTCGTGGCCTCTCACGGCATCGACTTCCTCATACCCACGGTCAGCGATGAGCTTGTCCTGCTGTCTGAGTCCAGGGAGGACATTGCCCCTGGAGTCGGGGTGATCGTTGCAGCTCCCGGGCCAGTCCGAACGGCCAACGACAAGTACCTCACCATGACGTGCCTGGCCAATGCCGGCGTGAGTGTTCCGCCATTCGGCCTTCCCAGTGACTTCGATTCAGTGTTCGAGGCGATGGATCTCCTTGGTGGACCGCTGGTGGTCAAGCCGCGTGTGTCCCGAGGCGGACGAGGGGTGCACTTGTTGGAACGGACAGGTGGCCGGAGTGCACTCGCGGAAAGGTTCTGGTTATCGGTGGACGATTCGTGGATCGTCCAGCGATTTGCCCCCGGAACCGAATACGCCCCCGTTGTCCACCGATCTGCCGAAACTCCCCGGCCGGAAGACACGGTGGTGGTCCTGGAGAAGACGGAACTCAAGGACGGCCGGGTGGGGAACGCAGTTTCCGTGCGCAGGGTCGGCGGCACAGAGGCTCTTGACGTGGAGCAGTTGGCCCACGCCGCGGTCGAGGCGATGGGCCTCACCGGGCCCGTTGACCTGGATATCCGGCGAATGCAGGATGGCATGCCGGTGGTGCTGGAGATCAACGCACGCTTTGGAGCAAACAGCGCGCACGCACCGGAACTGCTGGAGGGCATCCTGGATCTTTATGTCGGGCGCCAACTGTCCGGACGGTCTGTGTGACGCTGGTCGATGTTGCCCTGGCTTTTGTCAACATTGGTGGTCTCATCATTCTGGGCTTTGGCGCTGTGAAGCTGGGCTACGTCCCGCTGGCGCTGTATTTCAACAGGTTGTACCGTCACAACGCTGCAAAGCACCGGTACTTGGCGCTGAATGACACGCCGCTGGTTTCCGTTATTGTCCCGGGCTACAACGAGGCAGTGGTTATTACCAAGTGCGTGGAATCCATCCTCGCGAGCCGCTATCGCCGGCTGGAGGTCATATTGGTTGACGACGGGTCCAGTGATGCCACGCCGGACATCATGGCCGAACTCGCGGAACAGCATGACCGTGTGAGGTTCTTGTCCCAAGCCAATGCGGGAAAAGGCGCGGCATTGAACCGTGGTATCAATGCGGCCGATGGCGAGATCCTGATGTTCGTCGACGCTGACGGTATCTTCGCTCCCGACACCGTCCTCCACATGCTGGAGGGTTTCGATCACCGGGATGTCGGTGCCGTCTGCGGCGATGACCGCCCCGTCAACCTCGACAGGGTGCTGACCAGGATGCTTGCAGTCCTTAGCCATGTGGGCACGGGACTAGTACGGCGGGCGTTGTCGCTTTTGCATTGCCTGCCCATCGTGTCCGGAAACATCGGGGCTTTCCGCCGGGACCTTGTCCGTGAAGTCGGCGGGTTCCACGAGGATACGCTCGGTGAAGACCTTGAACTGACGTGGCGGATCTACGAGGCCGGCTACCGTGTCCGTTTTCAACCCAAGGCACTCGTCTACGCCGAGTCTCCCTCTACGCTGCATGGCCTGTGGCGCCAGCGGGTGCGTTGGTCCCGCGGCCTTCTGCAAACCCTGCGGATGCACGCCAAGATGCTGGGAAGGCCACGATATGGCCCCTTCGGACTGTTCCTGGCCTTCAATGCGATGACCATGGTGGTCATCCCCGTCCTGCAATTGTCCGTCCTGGCCGTCATGCCGTTCCTCTACATAGCCGGTGCTGGCCCAATCCCCGGTGAAATATTGGCCATCCTCGGGTGGCTCGGCCTGTTCGTATCGCTGACGCTGATCATTTTCTCCATCGGGCTCAACCGTTCATGGCGTGATGCGCGTTTCCTGTGGACACTACCGTTGTGGCCGCTCTATTCGGTGTTTGTTGGTCTGGCCCTGACCAGCGCAATCGTCAAGGAAGTGAAGGGCAGTCCTGCCGTGTGGAACAAGCTTCAACGGACAGGCGTCATCTCAGTGACCGCCACTGAAGCGTGCGACAGGAAGCAAGCATGAACATGAGGTTGTTTCGAGGTCTTCTCATTGCCGTGCTTGTTGGCACGGTTTCCACAACTCCGGTGGCGTCGCCCGCGCCGGTTCCGCCCAGGGTCGAGGAGACAATGCGGCCAGCCGATCGAATGGTCAACCTTGGCTTCGAAGATGTTGTCCGGAGCGATCCCCGGTATCTTGACGAGTTGGCTGCGCGTCTTGAGGCAGTGGACGCGACGGCCGTATCCATCAGCGTTGGACGGACGGACTGGACTGCTTTCCCATGGTCCGGTCAGGTGCGGACGGATTCCAGCCAGGTGACCGACACCGGCCAGGACTTTGTGGCTGGAGCCATCTCCAAACTGGGAGTTGCAGCCAACGGAAAACGGCGGGACATCGTCCTGACCATCGACGTCCTGCTGGAACGGGCGTTGCAGGAAGACCCTTCGCTTGCCGGAATCAGCGCTACTGGCGCAAAGTCTTCCAGCTTTGCGAGTGTATCGGCGCTTCGTCGGGGAGAAGCCGGGAACAAGCTTGCGGCGTTGGCTGCCGAGGTTGCCAAAAGATATCGGCCCACCGCGGTTGACCTGACGGAATTGATGTTTGATGGCTTCGCTTTCGGCACAGATGATTTGGTGGACTTCAAAGCCACAACAGGCGAGCCGGACTGGCCCCGCCTGGACAACGGTTCCATCGACCAATCAGACCCCCACCTTCGGACGTGGAAGTGTGAAGCGGTGGCGGACATTGTCCGAAAGGTGAGTGCCGCCGTCGAGCCTTTTGGCGTCAGGGTGGAGATGGATGTGCGGTCGCCGCGCAAAACCGCAGCCGGGGACCGGGCGGAGAGCGGGCATGATTACGAACTTCTCCTCAAGCAATTGGACCGCCTTCACGTGTGGCAGTACGTGGGGCTTAACGGGAGGCGCGCTCCGGGGACACAGGAATTGGTTCGTGCTTTGAATGAACGGGCGAAGGATCGCTTGTCGCTCTCGCTGGGCCTATGGTCCGAGGACGGCACCATCTCCGCCGAAACGTTCGCGGCGAACTTGGAGGAGGCCGAGCTTGGAGGTGCCACTTCCGTGTCGGTGACTCCCGCGAGCCTCATGAATGATGCCCATTGGGAGGTTTTGAAGCACGCCTGGGCGGAGTAGCGGGCCCGCCGCCAAGGCTGGGCTGCACCTGCTGGGCGGCGTAACCTGATCGCATGGGGATGGATGCGGTTCTCGCCGGAATTGTCAGCGTTGCGCTGATTCTAGGATCCATCTGGGCCGGTACCAGGGTTGTTCAACGCGGTGTGCCGACCAAGGGTGCCACGGGAACCCTGGGAAGCGTTTTGTCCATGATCGATCCGTCAACCGGCGCGCCAACAAAGGTGGAATCCGCCGCTGCAGTGGAGGAGTTGCGGCAGCGACGACATGAGCGGTATTCGGAAGGTCCGGGCGTACCGGGCGGTGACCCATACGACGGTAAAGTCACGTTAAGGCGCACCAGCGGCACCTCGGGGAACGTCAATCCGGGTGACGTCAAGATCTGAGACGCATTCCCGCTGTTGATCCCGGTGAGGGTAATATCCCGTAGGAACACTAGTAACCCGGCTCACAGTATCCAGCGCAGTGTACGAGCCAAAACCAGACCCCGAAGGTAAGTATCCATGGTTCACACTGCCCATCAAGACACCGATCTCGCGGCCGAACTGCGAGCCGATGTTCGTCGCGTTTCCACCCTCCTTGGTGAATCCTTGGTGCGACAACACGGCCCGGAACTGTTGGAACTCGTTGAACAGGTCCGCCTGCTGACCAAGGAGTCGAAGGAAGCTGCGCGCGGCGGCGCCGATGCGACCGGCCCTTGGAGCGCGCACGACGTCGTTGCCCAGGTCCGCGAACTGCTCGCCTCCCTGCCACTTGAGCAAGCGACGGACTTGGTCCGGGCTTTTGCATTCTATTTCCACCTCAGCAACGCTGCCGAGCAGGTCCACCGGGTGCGCGGGTTGCGGACCAGGCAGGAAAAGGACGGCTGGTTGGCGAAGGCAGTGGCCGAAATCGCGGGGCAGGCAGGACCGAAGGTTCTGCAGGACGTCGTGAACGAGCTCGACGTCCGGCCAATTTTCACGGCCCACCCCACCGAGGCGTCACGGCGTTCCGTGCTGGACAAGATCCGCAAGCTCTCCGATGTCCTGGCCCAGCCCACCCAGGAAGGGACGTCGGCACGCCGCAGGCAGGACCGCCAGCTGGCTGAGATTATCGACCAGATGTGGCAGACGGATGAGCTCCGCCAGGTTCGTCCCACTCCCGTGGACGAGGCCCGGAACGCCATTTACTACCTGAACAGCATCCTCACCGACGCCATGCCGGAGATGTTAACGGACCTTTCGGAACTTCTTGCCGAGCACGGCGTTGCCCTCCCATCCGGCGCGGCGCCGCTGAAGTTCGGGTCGTGGATCGGTGGTGACCGGGACGGCAACCCGAACGTCACTGCAGCTGTGACGCGGGAAATCCTCCAGCTGCAGAACCAAAATGCCGTCCGCATCAGCATCGCCTTGATCGACGAACTGATCTCCGTCCTGTCCAACTCCACTGCGCTGTTCGGTGCGGACCAGGAGCTTTTGGACTCGATCCGGGTGGACCTCAAGAACCTCCCCGGCCTGGACAAACGGATCCTGGAGCTCAATGCACAGGAGCCCTACCGGCTCAAGCTGACCTGTATCAAGGCCAAGCTCATCAACACAGGTCGCCGCATCTCGGCCTCCACCTACCACGAGCCGGGTCGGGACTACTCCACAACGTCTGAGCTGCTTGCGGAGTTCGGCCTTCTGGAAGAGTCACTGCGGAACCACTCCGCGTCACTGGTGGCCGACGGAGCCTTGGCCCGCGTTCGTCGAGCCATCGCGGCCTTTGGCTTGCATTTGGCAACCCTGGACATCCGCGAACACGCCGACTACCACCACGACGCTGTCGGCCAGCTGGTGGACCGGCTTGGAACGGAGAAGCCCTACGCGTCACTTACCCGCGAGGAGCGTTTCGAATTCCTGGGCGCGGAGCTGGCCTCCCGCCGGCCGCTGTCAGGGCATCCGATCAAGCTCGACGGCGCGGCGGACGGCACGTACGACGTCTTCCGGAGCATCCGCCAGGCACTGCATACCTACGGGCCGGATGTTGTGGAAACCTACATCATTTCCATGACCCGCGGCGCGGACGACGTGCTGGCCGCTGCAGTCCTGGCTCGCGAAGCCGGCCTCATAGATCTTTTCGGCGCCAAGCCGCACGCCAAAATCGGTTTCGCCCCGCTGCTGGAAACCGTGGAGGAACTCCGGGCATCGGCGGAGATCGTGGACCAGTTGCTGTCCGACCCCTCCTACCGGGAGCTCGTGCGCCTCCGCGGGGACATCCAGGAAATCATGCTGGGATACTCGGATTCCAACAAGGAATCCGGCGTCATGACCAGCCAGTGGGAAATCCATAAGACCCAGCGGAAACTGCGCGACGTTGCTGCCAAGCATGGTGTCCGCGTGCGCCTGTTCCATGGCCGCGGCGGTTCCGTGGGCCGTGGCGGCGGACCTACCTACGATGCCATCATGGCCCAGCCCAACGGCGTCCTTGAGGGCGAAATCAAGTTCACCGAGCAGGGCGAGGTCATCTCGGACAAGTACTCCCTTCCCGAGCTGGCCCGTGAGAACCTTGAGCTCTCTTTGGCTGCCGTCATGCAGGGCTCCGCGCTTCACCGGACCCCGCGCACCTCGGAGGATGAGCGCGAGCGGTATGCCAACGTCATGGAGACCATCTCCGACGCCGCGTTCGCACGCTACCGTGCCTTGATCGACGACCCCGATCTTCCCGCCTACTTCCTTGCCTCCACACCGGTTGAGCAGCTGGGTTCCTTGAACATCGGATCACGCCCTTCCAAGCGACCGGACTCCGGTGCCGGCTTGGGCGGCTTGCGCGCCATCCCCTGGGTGTTCGGCTGGACGCAATCCCGGCAGATCGTTCCGGGCTGGTTCGGTGTGGGCTCCGGGCTGAAGGCGGCGCGCCAGGCAGGGGACACTGACCAGCTCATGGAGATGATGGACCGCTGGCACTTCTTCCGCTCGGTCATCTCCAACGTCGAAATGACGCTGGCCAAGACAGACATGGAAATCGCCGGACACTACGTCTCCTCGTTGGTGCCCGAAGAACTCCACCGCCTGTTCCACATGATCCGCGACGAGTACGAGCTCACGGTCGCAGAAATCGAACGGCTCACGGGGGAAATTGAACTTCTGGACGCCCAGCCCACGCTCAAGCGATCCTTGGAGATCCGGGACCAGTACCTCGATCCGATCAGCTACCTGCAGGTGGAACTTCTGCGCCGCGTGCGCGAGGAATCCCTCTCCGGCGCTGAGATCGACGAGCGGCTGCAACGTGCCATGCTCATCACCGTGAACGGTGTGGCCGCCGGTCTGCGCAACACCGGCTAGGCCGTTAGGGTGGTGGGATGCCGTCGTTCCAGACCAAGTTGAAGATCACCGGACTCAAGCCCGGCAACCCGCCTGAATCCGTCATGGCCGCGGCAGTGGAGGCATTGGAAACCCGCCACCATGTGGAGTCGAACCAACTCGACATCGTCGGCGGAGTCCCGCAAATCAGTCTGCGGTTCATGGTGGATGCCCGCGACTACGCCGGCGAGAACGACGACGCCCGGACGTCGGCTGCCATGATGCGTGACGCCGTCGAACGCGTTGCGTTGACTGGCAGCCTCTACGTCCTGCGGCGCAGCCGCGGTCGTTGGTCCCCGATCTAAAGTCTTACTCGGGTTGCGGCACCCCGCCGGGCTCGTCGCCGTCGTACGGTTCATCCACCGGCGAGCGGTCCCCCCGGCGGCGCGTCACAATAAACCCGACGACGATGCCGATGATCAGGCCTACGCCCACTCCTATGAGTGAACTGGCCCAAAAGGGCAGTTTGGTGGCGGAACCGGTGAAGTAGCCCAGACCGACCTGCCACGCCGCCCACAACACGGCACCGAGCCCGGCGCAGAGGCTGAACCCGCGAACGGAAACGTTGGCAATCCCGGCGGCGGACGACGTCGCGAGCCTGCCGCCCGGGACGAAACGCGCCCCGATGATGGCGCCGTAGGTGGAAGAGCGGCCGGCTTTCGCGATGGCCTCGTGAATCCCGCGGTGCACCTTCCGGCCCCACGCCCAACGGTCAAGGACGTGGCTGACGCGCCGCTTGAACAGCAGGTACACGGCCATGTCGCCCAGCCAGGACGCGAAGGCCGCGAGGAGGAGGATCAACCAGAAATTCGCGTGGCCGTCGGCGGCCAGCGCTCCCCCCGTGATGACCACCATCTCCGAGGGGACCGGCGGAAAGATGGCATCGCCCAGCACAATGGGAACGATCCACAAATAGATGGCGGATCCCCACGTCTCCGGGGCGATGAAGTCCATGGGCACAAGGTATCGCACTTGCCGCCCCGGCGCTGCGGCGCGAGACTGTGCCCATGCGAATCGATATCCTGCACGGCGACATTACGACCCGCGACGTCGACGCGATCGTCAACGCAGCCAACTCATCGTTGCTCGGCGGCGGGGGAGTGGACGGTGCCATCCATAGGGCCGCCGGACCGGAACTGTTGGAAGCATGCCGCGAACTGCGCCGCTCGCAGCTGCCGGATGGCCTGCCGGTCGGTGCTGCTGTTGCTACCCCGGGGTTCCGGCTTCCCGCACGATGGGTGGTCCACACCGTGGGTCCAAACCGGCACGCAGGCCAAACCGACCGCGCGCTGCTCGCCTCATGCTTCCGGAAAAGCCTCCAAGCAGCTGCTGGGCTGGGTGCCCGGTCCGTCGCTTTTCCGGCCATCAGCGCGGGGATCTACGGATGGGACGCCCGCGAGGTTGCGGAAATAGCGCACGACGCCGTTGGGTCGTTTTCGTCGTGGGCTGCGGAAGGTGCCGCTTATGCGGGCGCCGCTTCGGGCGGTCCTTCCTGGGGCGGTACTACTTCGGGCGGCGCGCTTGAGGTGGTGGAGTTCGTCCTGTTCTCGGAAGATACGACGGCGGTCTTCCGCTCTGTGTTCGAGCGGTGACCGTTGGTGTCCGCGCCGTGACCGTTGGCCGCTGCCCGCAGGAACCTTCCAGCCTTGAAGTACCAGTAGGGCCACGCGGCCCACGCTGCTGCACCGGCAACAAACCCGGCTCCCATCACGGAGTAACGGAGCCACTGGGGCTCCGGGATGAGGAACCCGGCACCGGCGACCGGGAGGCCCACGACCAGTGCGCCGCCGATGAACCGTCCAAGCCGGGCCAGCCCGCGAGGATAGCCTTCCACCGTGAGGAGTTTGTTCTGCCCAACCAGGAACCACGCAGCCTGTGTGGTGATTGCGGCAACGGACACCACGGTTGAAGGCGTGAAGTCGAGGACCTTGAACACCAGCAGGGCCGAGCTCGTTGCCCCGGCCGCGCAGGCGCCCACGGTGATCCATTTCAGCGGCTTGCTCCACGGTGCTGCGGGGAGGCGTTCGTGTACCTGGAGTATCACCGGAATGGCAAGGACGTTGAATACGGCGCCCGTGGCATCGTTGATGGTGCCGAAGACGTAAGGGCCACCTCGGGGCACTTCCACGGCATACATGGTGCCCAGCGTCAGCACCCCTGCGACGCCCGTAGCCGCGGCAGCATAGGCGAACACCGAAGCGGTGTTGTCGCCCGGCAATTTCTCGTAGTGCTCCATGCGAACTCCCCGATCCTGCCCCAGCACCATCATGGTAGTCCGGTGCGGCGGGTGAGGGAACGGGGCCTCAGCCGTGGGCTTCGCTCAGCTCCAACTGGCTGCGGTATTCAACGGGCTGCTTCGTGATGGGGTCCACGAACGTGATGCCCCGGGCCAACAGTTGGAGGGGCTTGCTGTAATCGTCCGGCGCTTTGTCCAGGAGGTCCGGGTAGAAGGAGTCGTTGACGATGCCCAGTCCCAGCGATGCCATATGGACGCGCAACTGGTGGGTTTTCCCGGTGTGCGGTTCCAAGCGGTACAGCGCCCGGGCTGAAGCAGTCCCACGGCTGGTGGGGTCCACTGGACGGCGAGTGCCGGCGTCGAACGTTGTGAGGCGCTCGATGCGCGTCTCCGCGTTCGGCTCCCCGTCAATCACCTCCGCGAGGAGGTAGCTGCGGGACTTGGTCATGCGGTTGCGCACCACTGTGGGAAATTCGACGGCGGGATAGCCATCGGCGGGCGTTGCGGCGGAAACGCACTCGTATTCTTTTTGGACCTGCCGTTTCTCAAAGAGAACCTGGTACTTGCCGCGCGTTTCCGGGTTGGTGGAAAGGAGCAGGATGCCAGCAGTCATGCGGTCCAGGCGGTGCATGGGGATGAGGTCCGGGAGATTCAGTTGGTTCCGCAGGCGTACGAGGGCCGATTCCTGAATGTAAGTACCACCGGGGGTGGTGGGCAGGAAATGCGGCTTGTCCACCACAAGGATGTGTTCGTCCTGGTGCAGGATGGTGATTTCCACGGGTAGGCGGGTTTCCGAGGGAAGGGTCCGGTAGTACCAAATGAAGGTGTGGTCCTCCAGTTTGGTGCTCCTGCTAAGGCGCACGCCACCCTCGCCCACGATCTCGCCGGCATCGAATCGGTCCAGGATGCCCTGGGGATCAATGTGGCCCCAGCGGTGCATCATGTAATCCATTGCGGTGTCCCACGGCCCTTCGTCCGGAAGGCGCAGGCGGGTCGCGTTTACGCCGTCGCGCACGGGAAGGGGGGATTGCATCACCGGACAATTCTACTGTGGCTCCCGTTGCGGGGCCCGCTCCACGCCCCCTGGATCGCTCCGAAGCGCGCAGAGCGGGCCACGAGGCGGTATCATCCCGAAAAGAAAAAACTTCTTGACAAATAAAATTGTCGGTGGCGATACTTGAACCATGTTGGACATCGAAGTGATCGAAGACCCGGCTGCGGCGGAAGTTTCCCTGGATCCGATCCGCACCCGCATCCTTCAGGAACTCGTCGATGCGGCGACGGCAACGCAGCTCGCGGCAAAGGTGGGTCTGCCCCGCCAGAAAGTGAACTACCACCTCAAGGCCTTGGAGCGGCACGGCCTGGTGGAGTTGGTGGAAGAACGGCGCAAGGGCAATGTCACCGAGCGTGTGGTGCGTGCGACTGCGGCCTCGTACCTGATCTCGCCGGTCGCCCTGGCTTCCGTGGCGCCTGATCCGCGGCGCTTCGCGGACCGGTTTTCCGCTTTCTGGCTCTTGGCGCTCGCATCGCGGACCGTCCAGGAAATGGGCAAGCTCATTTCCGGCGCCGCGGCCGCGAGGAAGAAGCTCGCCAGCTTTGCGATCGATGGCGAGATCACCTTCCGCTCCGCGGCCGATCGCGCAGCTTTCGCGGAAGAGCTCGGCGTGGCGGTGACCCGGCTGGTAGACAAATACCACGACGGCGGCGCTGCCGCGGCGGCTGGCGGCGCACGCAAGCACCGGCTTGTCGTCGTACTTCATCCAGCACTCAAGACCTCATCAGTGGAAAAGACCTCCTCGGAGCAAACGGCAGAAAAGGAACAAGGCAATGACTGAAAATCGTGACTTCGAAATCGTGGCAGACGTCGAGCTGCCAGGCACTCCTGAGCGCGTGTGGAACGCCGTCACCGCAGACACGGCGGCTTGGATGTTTCCCACGGATCAATGGCCCGATGTGAAAACCACAGAGGAATACCCCACCCACTTGGTATCCCGCATGGACGGCCCGGACGGCTGGTTCAACCAGTTGGAGCACGTTCTTCAGCCAGTGGAGGGCGGCCGGGCCAAGCTGCATTACGTGCACAGCGGCATCTTTGCGAACAACTGGGACGAGCAGTACGACGGCGCGAGCAAGCACACGGCGTTCTACCTCCACACGCTGGGGCAGTACCTGCAGTATTTCGACGGCCGGCCCGTGGTTTTCACAGACATCCAGGCACCGGCTTCGTCACAGTCAGCTGACGGTTTCGTGCAGCTGAAGAAGGCCCTTGGCGTAGATGGCGTCGACGCCGGAACGCGGGTTGAGCTTGACGTGGACGGAATCGGCCGGTTGAGCGGTGAACTGGATTTCTCGAATGACAACTTCCTCGGACTCCGGACGTCGGACGCCATGTACCGGTTCTTCGGCCGGAACGCCTTCGGTGCTCCGGTGGGCATGACCGTGCACGAGTTCAGCGGCACAGCAGACTCTGAACTCGCGGCCAAGGCTTGGGGTGCATTCCTGGAAAAGGTCTACGCGTAGGGGTCACCCTGGGTCCACGCGCGGGCCACGCCTTCCAGGGCTGCCTCGTAGATTCCGCCCCAGTCCGTGCCGTGGTTGTCCACTTGGGCCAGTTCCAAGCTGACCAGGCCGTGCACTTGCCCCCAGATCGTCATGGCTACTGTGGCGGGATCGTCCCTTCGGAGCCGTCCCGCTTCCTGCCCTTGGGTGACCGCCTCCAGAAGTGGGAGCATCGAGCCTGAGGCGACTTCCGGCGTCGGGCTGCAATCAACGTAGGCCGCCAGCGCACCGCCGAACATCAGCCTGTAGAGCGCCGGGTGTTCCAGCGCCCAGGCGCGATACGCGCGGCCAAGTCCCCTCAGCCCGTCCGGTGCGGCTTCCTGCTGCGAGGCACCGAAGGAACGGAATCCCTCGTCGACGGCGGCCCGCAAGAGTTGGGCTTTGCCGCCGAAGAGGGAGTAGACCGCCGTGGTGGAGGTGTTGGCCGCGGCGGCTACATCGCGCAGCGTCACTCGCGCCGGCCCCTCCCGGTCAACGAGCTCGGCAGTGACGGCCAGGAGCCGTTGCTGGACCAGGTGGTCGTGAACTATTGGTCTTGCCATGCCATCAAGTGTTTCATAACATTGTTTCATAACAACGTTATGAAACCCCCTAAGGTACATCGACTCCAAGGAATGACATGGCACAGGAGATCTTTCCCGGACGCTTCACGGCGGACATCGGGCGCGATACGGTCACCGTATTCCTCATCGGAATGCGGGCCAACAAGTGGTGGAAGATGGGCAAGGTGGGGCGCGTTGCCTCGGCCATGCCTGTAATGATGCAGCACCTCGCGGCCAATCCCGAGGCAGGCCTCCTTGGCAGCGAGCAGTGGTTCGGGCGGACCACCATTCTGCTGAGCTATTGGGAAAGTCCGGAACACTTGAGGCGTTTCGCCGCCGACAGGGATTCGCCGCACCTTGGTCCGTGGCGGAAGTTCATGAAGGAGATTGCCGGGAGCGGCGACATCGGCGTGTGGCATGAGACGTACCAGGTGCCGGCCGACGGCATCGAAGTGATCTACAACGGGATGCCCCTGTTCGGCTTGGCGAAGGCTACCTCGCACGTTCCCGTCGGGCCCGGGAGCAACACAGCGAAGCAGCGGATGGGCTCAGCGGCTCGGGTGGCACCCAAGTAGGTCGCAATTGTGCGCGTTCTGGACGTCCAAAACGTGCGCAAATGCGACTCAGTTGGGCTGATTTGAGTTGGGCTAGGCGACGGCGGCGGGCCGCTCGGTCTTGAGGGTCCGCCGAAGCTGGGGCGACGCGTCGAGCTTGTCCTGGGCGGCGCGCAGGGCGCCGACGGCTGACTCGAGTTGGGCTGGTGGCAGCGTGTAAGGCACGCGCAAATAGTGCTCAAACGCTCCGCCAACTCCGAACCTCGGACCCGCGGCCAGTCGAATGCCGAACTCGGGGGCCAACACCGTTAGCGCTGTACTGCAGGGCGTTGGCAGGCGGCACCATACGGTGAGCCCGCCTTGGGGTCGTTCCACTTCCCATTCAGGCAGGTGTTCTGCAAGCAGCGACATTAGCGATTCGCGGTTGAGTCTCAGCTCGCCAAGGCGGGCATCCAAGGGCTCGGCGAATGAGCGAACCAACCGGGCCGCGGCCAACTGCTCCACCACCGGACCGCCGAGGTCCATCGTGGTCCTGGTGGCCACGAAACGAACGATCAAGGCCGGGTCTGCCCGGATCCACCCCGTCCGGAGACCTGCCCAGTGCGACTTGCTTAGCGATCCGATGGAAACAACAGCCGGACTGAAGGCCGACAATGGCGAGGTGCGGACGCCGTCGGGATTCAACGCCCTTAACGTTTCGTCCACCACCAGCACGGTCCCCGAGGCCACGGCGGCACGGACAAGCTGTCGCCGCTGAAGATCGGGCATGATACGGCCGGTCGGGTTGTGAAAGTCCGGCACGAGGTATGCCATGGCGGGATGCTGCTGGTTCATCACGGTTATCATCGCGTCAATATCCCAAGCAGTGGACGTACCCTCGCGCACGTGAGGCAACGCAACGGGGAGTGGCCTGCAGCCGGCAGCCCGGATTGCGTCGAGGGCATTGGGGTACGTTGGATGATCCACCAGGACCTTGTCCTGTTTGCCGGCGAGGGTCCTCAGGACGATATTGAGCGCGTGCTGGGCGCCGGAGGTCACCAGGATTTGATCAGCAGTAGTGGGAACTCCCTCGGCGGTGTACTTGTCCGCGATTGCTTCGCGCAACGCCGGCACTCCAACCGCGTCGTATCCGAATCCGGGCAGAAGCGCGGGTAGCTCGGTCAAAGCATCGGCAAAAGCCCTATGCACAACCTCGCCCGCTGCGGGCAGCGATGCATAGGCCAGGTCCAGCAACCCGTCCGGAACTGCAAGGCCGGGCGCGCTGACCGGGCCTGTGCGGTGGGGAATGCAGGTACGGCCCCGGCTGCCCTGGCCGGTGGTGAGGAAACCCTGCTCCCGCAGGCTGGCGTAAGCGGCGGTGACGGTGGTGCGGCTAAGCCCCAGCGTCTGCGCCAGTGCCCGCTCACTCGGCAACGCAACGTCAAGCGGTATCCGTCCATCCATCACCAGCAAACGCACGACGTCGGCCAGCTCCCGGTAGGCGGGAAGCGCGCCTGGGTTCCAAGCGCCTAAAAGGCGGACCAGAGCTGTGGGGTTCAGGGAGCCGGACATAGGACCAGTATTTCAAACTGGCTATGGATTACAAGGCCAGTTTTTAGGGAGGATGGAGTTCATGATGACCAGAAGAATCACTCAGCTCCTGATCGGCCTCGCGATGTATGGCATTTCCCTGGCCATGTTCATCCGGGCCGGCCTTGGGCTGGACCCATGGGATGTTTTCCACCAGGGCGTGTCCGAAAAGACCGGATACAGCATGGGCATTGTGGTCATCGCGGTCAGCTTCCTGGTCCTCCTGCTCTGGATCCCGCTCCGGCAGATGCCAGGAATTGGAACCCTTGCCAACGCTGTATTAGTAGGGCTCTTTGCCGATCTGGGGCTGTGGCTCATCCCGGAGTTCTCACACCTCGGCGGACAAATCGCCATGCTCGCAGGCGCTGTGATCCTCAATGGAATCGCCTCCGCTTGCTACATCGGTGCCCGTCTTGGCCCTGGCGCCCGGGACGGCCTCATGACCGGCTTGGTTCGTCGCACAGGATGGTCGGTGCGTCTGGTCCGCACGGGGATCGAGGTCGTCGTCCTCGCTGTCGGTTGGCTGTTGGGCGGTTCAGTCGGCGTCGGTACCGTGGTTTACGCCTTGGCGATCGGGCCGATCGTGCAGCTTCTGCTGCCCCGGTTCATGGTTCTGGAAACAACCCCGACGCCGGCACGGACCGAGGCGGCGCAGGTCACCCCTGCTGCCTGACAGGCGCCGGTTGGCATCGTGGGCAGAAGTAGATATCCCGCTCTTCCAATCCGTCCGGCGCCGCTAAAGTGTCGCGGCGAACGAGCGTGCCGCACCGCCTGCATGCTTGGCGGGCACGTCCATAAACCCAGTAACCCGGGCGCATGGCCCGTGGACCCAAGGTGGTTCGCCGGCCAGGTCCGAGGTTTTCGCCGAGGAGGCGCTTGGCGTCGTTGATGGTCTTGGCCAGGTCGGGGACCTCTCCAACAGCCAAGGTGGGATGGATCCCGGACAGGAAGCAGGCCTCGCAGCGGTAGATGTTGCCGATTCCCGCAAGCTTGCGCTGGTCCAACAGGGCGTAACCAACCGGCACGTCAGGCTCCGCAAGGAGCCGGCGCAGGGCTTCCTCCTCGTCCCAATCCGGTCCGAGCAGGTCCGGGCCCAGGTGCCCGACGAATCGGTCTTCCTCGGCGGTGGGCACTACTTCCAGAATGCCCAAGGAGAATCCCACCGCATCGACAGTTGCTGTCCGGAGGACACAACGAGCCGTATGGCCCGGCTTGGTCCAGCGCCCTCCGGGCGGATAGATCATCCAGGCACCCTCCATTTTGAGGTGGGAATGGATGGTCAGCGCGCGGGGCTTCCTGCTGGCTCCGGGTTCCGCATCCGCAGGTCCCACCAAGCGCATGAGCAAGTGCTTCCCCCGGGGGATCACCTCAGCCATGGTCCAGCCGGCCAGGTTCAGGGTGGCAAAACGGGGCACGCGGAAGTCTGTCGCCGTGATGGTCTGCCCGGCCAGGGCCTCGTTGAGCCGGGTTGCTGCACGCCAAATGGAGTCTCCCTCAGGCACGGATCCGCAGTCCCTTCGGAGTGGAGTAGGCGCCGGCAGCTGTCAGGGCGGCGGCGATCGGGGTGCCCAGGAGGTCGTGCCCGTTGACCTTCTCCATGAAGAGTTTGTCTACAGCTCCCCGGCGCACCACGTCAACCAAAGCCGCGGCGGCGACCGCCAACGCGTCGTCATCCTGGCTGAAGGTGAGCAGCGTCTTGCCGCCGCGTTCCACGTAAAGTACCAAGGCGCCGTCGACCGTCACCACCAGCGCCCCCGCCTTCCGGCCTGGCCTGTGCCCGGACCCGGCATCCACGGAAACGGACGGCCACGGCAACGCTGCGCCGTAAGGATTGGCAGGGTCCGTAGCGGCGAGTGCCAGCGCGGCAGGTTCAGCCTTGGCAATCCGGGCGTCCTCGGTGAACGAGCGCAAGCGGTCCACAGTGGCGGGGACTGCGAACTGGGCAGCTCCCAGATGCTCAATGAAGTAGCCTCGGCGGCAGCGGCCCGCTTCCTCAAGCCGGGCCAACACCTTGTACATGAGGCCAAAGCCACCGACGATATTCTCTGCCATGACTGAGCCACGGGTGACCACGCCATACCGGTCCAGCAGGAGCTCAGCGGTTCCCCGTGCGTGAACCGTGGGATCCAGTTCCGGCACGGGCAGCGCAGACCAGCGTCCCACGGCGGACGGCGGAGCGGGTGCGGCACCCGATACTGAGCCATACCGGCCACCCGTCAGCCCGGGCGATCCCAACAGCCCCGTCCCGTGCGAACGGCCCAGCCTGCTCATTCGCGGCGCGCGTGCACGGGGCGCCTTGGAGACCTGCCGGTGCGCGGTTTTCCCGCCGGCAATCATGGCCCGTACGGGAGCGAAAGTATCGCCCGTGACCCGCCCTGCCCAAACAAGGTCCCAGAGGGCCGAAACCACGGCGTCATCGCTCAGGACCGAGTCCATCCCGCCTGCTACATCGGTGAGCTGCCGGAAGAAGTAGCCGCCGCCTGCGTTGAGATGTTCCAACAGCCGCTGCTGAGCGTCTCCGGGTTCAAAGTCGGGAGACGGATTGAGCGTCAGTTCGGCCGAATCTGCCACATGGAGGCTGATCCACCCGTCGTTTCCTGGCAGCGCACCCGCACCGGACCAAAGCAGCTCCCCGGCGGCCATGAGTTCGTCCAACATGGCCGGTTTATAGTCCGCCACACGGCTCGCGAGTACCAAAGGCTCCCAAGCAGAGGCGGGAACGGGCACGCCGGACAACTGGTCAACTGCTGTGATGATTCCGTCCAGGCCACGCAGCGACTGGCTCCTGGACTTCCCGGGCGCCGTGACGTTCTGCCAAGCCGGAAGGAACCGACCGTACGCGGCGGTGTCCACAGGCTCCACTTCGGCCCGCAGCGCTGCCAGGGAACGACGCCGGAGCTTTCGCAGCACCTCGGCGTCACACCACTCGCTCGATGGCGGGGCATCAGCGGCCATGAGTTCGGGATGGGCCGTTTCCGTGGACGCTTCGTCACTGGCGACCGCGTGCGGCCGGAACTCGCCTTCCACCACGCGGCCGTCGGCAGCCAGCCGCTTCAGGGCAGTATTCACGACGGCGACACCAAGTCCCAGCCGCGTGGCAGCCTCGGCAGCCGTGAACGGTCCGTGCGTCCGGGCATACCGGGACACGAGGTCGCCCAAGGGGTCATGGACCGGCTCGATAAAGGCGAGAGGGACGCCCATGGGCAGGGGCACGCCGATGGCATCACGGAGACGTGCGGCATCCTCCACCGCCGCGAAACGTTCGACGCCGCCGATGGTCACCTTGAGGGCGCGGTTGGCTTTCTGAAGGGCCATGAGGTGAGTCCCGGCATCAGCGATGTTGCCGGGGAGCGCGACGTCCGGTGTTGGTTCAGGTCGTGCTTCCGCTTCGACAGTGTCCGGGTCAAAGGGGTGCTGGTCTTCCGTGGGTTCAGCCTTGGGACCTTCGAGCCTCTGGGCAACTTCCTCGACGCTCAACGGCCCGAGCAGCCTCAGCAAGTCGGCCACCCCTTCCATGCCCCGCACCCGGCGGTCGGGCGCCAGCCGCTGCAGCTCACGCTCGGTGGCGTCGATGACAGCGGCGTCCAGGAGTTCGCGGAGTTCCACCCGTCCCAGGAGCTCGTTGAGGAGCGTGGAATCCAGGGCCAGGGCTGCTGCCCTGCGTTCAGCCAGGGGGGAGTCGCCCTCGTAGAGGAACTGGGCCACGTATCCGAACAGGAGCGACTTGGCGAACGGGGAGGGCTGCTGGGTGGTGGTTTCAACGATTCGGAGTTCACGCCGTTCAACGGAAGCCGCAATGTCCTTCAGCGCGGGGAGATCATAAACGTCCTGCAAGCATTCGCGGACGGTTTCGAGCACTATGGGGAAGGAAGGGTACTTCCGGGCGACATCCAGCAATTGGGCGGAGCGTTGCCTCTGCTGCCACAGAGGCTGGCGTTTTGCCGGGTTCTGGCGCGGCAGCAGCAGAGCGCGGGCGGCGCATTCCCGGAAACGCGAAGCGAACAGGGCACTGCCGCCTACCTCTGCCGTGACGATTTGCTCAAGTTCCTCGGGGTCGAAGAGGAAAAGCTCGGCGCCCGGTGGATCGTCTTCCATCATGGGAACGCGCAGGACGATGCCGTCGTCGGCGGCCATGGCGGAACCGTCCAGTCCGTAGCGTTGCTGGAGTCGTTGACCGACAGCCAGTGCCCATGGCGCATGGACCGGCATGCCGAAAGGACTGTGGAGGACCACACGCCAATCCCCAAGTTCGTCGTGAAACCGCTCCACCAGAAGCGTGCGGTCGCTGGGAACTATCTCAGTGGCCTGTTTCTGCTCTTCCAGGTATTGCAAGAGGTTTCCCGCGGCGAAAGTATCCAACCCGCTGGCTTGGCAGCGTTCCATGGCCGGGGCGGAGTCGGCTGAGGACAGCTCACGGATGAAAGCCCCCAGCGCGCGGCCAAGGTCCACGGGCCGGCCGAGGGAGTCGCCCTTCCAGAACGGGAGTTTGCCTGGCTGCCCGAACGCAGGGGAGACCAGCACGCGATCGTGGGTGATGTCCTCGATCTTCCAACTCGTGGCACCGAGGGCGAAAACGTCTCCTACCCGCGATTCGTAAACCATCTCTTCGTCGAGTTCACCGACGCGGCGGCCCCCCTTCGCGGCACGGGCTGAAGGGCTGGGGCCTTCGCCGTCCGCACTGGCAGGCGAGGAGGATCCCTCAATCTCCGTGCCGATGATGTACACGCCGAACAGGCCACGGTCCGGGATGGTGCCGCCGGAAGTGACGGCGAGCCGCTGTGCTCCCGGACGTCCCTCGATGGTTCCGGCGTGACGGTCCCAAATGATGCGGGGCCGGAGTTCGGCAAATTCGTCGGAAGGATAACGTCCCGCCAAGAGGTCCAATGTTGCCTCGAAGGCAGAACGGGGGAGGCTCGCGAACGGCGCTGAGCGGCGCACGGTACTGAACCACTCTTCGACGTCGATACTTCCCAAAGCGGTTGCGGCCACGGTCTGTTGGGCAAGGATGTCCAAGGGGTTGGCGGGAATGCTGAGCCGCTCGATCTGGCCGCTCAGCATGCGTTCCACCGTGACGCTGGTGTGCAGGAGGTCTGCGCGGTGTTTGGGGAACAGCACGCCTTCGGAGATTTCGCCCACCTGGTGACCGGCGCGGCCCACGCGTTGCAACCCACTGGCTACCGACGGCGGTGATTCCACCTGGATGACCAGGTCCACAGCACCCATATCGATGCCGAGTTCCAGGGAGGACGTTGCCACGACGCACCGCAACCGGCCTGATTTGAGATCATCCTCGATCATGGCGCGCTGGTCCTTGGAGACTGATCCGTGGTGGGCGCGGGCAAGTACGGGGTCCGCTCCGTTTGTGGTGCCGGCTTGCGCCATCATGTGCGCCGGAGTTGCTGTGGACACAGGCACCCTCGCGTCGGCAGCGGCGCCGCCAATGGCCCCTGCGCCAGCACCGGCTTCCGTGGCCATACCGTCGGCCTGGCCCGGCCCCGTCCCCCAGTTGTCCACCCCGCCGGACTGGTCCCAGGCCGAACCACCTGCGGCCATCACTTGGCGTTCGGCATGGATTTCATTGAGCCGGGACGTGAGCCGTTCGGCCAACCGCCGTGAGTTGGCGAAGACTATGGTGGATTGCTTGGACAGGACAAGATCAACGATCTGCTCTTCCACATGCGGCCAGATGGACGCCTGCGGCTGCAACCCGGACGCCGGGCCGGAGTCGAACGCCCCGGAAGCCCCCTGCAGGTCCGACATGTCCTCCACAGGAACGGTGACCGTGAGGTTCCAGTTCTTCTTGGATGGCGGCGCGACGATCTCCACCGGGGCCTGACCGGCAAGGAACTGCGCCACGAGTTCCCGTGGTTGCACAGTGGCGGAAAGCCCAATGCGCTGGGCGGGCTTGGGGAGGAGGGCATCCAGCCTCTCCAAGGACACAGCAAGGTGTGCACCCCTCTTGGTCCCGGCCACAGCGTGGACTTCGTCGATGATGACGGTGTCCACTTCGCTCAGGGTTTCCCTGGCGCGGGACGTCAACATGAGGAACAGGGATTCCGGCGTAGTAATAAGGATGTCCGGCGGGTTGGACAACAGCGCACGGCGGTCGGCCGCCGTCGTATCTCCGGAGCGGACGCCGACGGTCACCAAAGGTGCCGGCAGCCCCAAGCGCTTGGCCGTTTGGGTGATCCCGATCAGGGGTGAGCGGAGGTTTCGTTCAACGTCCACGCCCAGGGCTTTAAGAGGCGATATATAGAGGACGCGTGTTTTGGTCTTGGGTTTCCTGACGCGCTTACCGGCCGGCAATTCCTCCAGCCCCGGCAGTGCATCAGCGGGTGCGGAGTGCAACTTGTCCAGGGCCCAGAGGAAAGCAGCGAGCGTCTTGCCTGAGCCGGTGGGCGCCACAACCAAGGCATGTGAGCCCGAGGAGATCGCGTTCCACGCGCCGTCCTGAGCCGGAGTGGGCGCGGAAAATGCGCCGAGGAACCATTCCCGGGTTGCCTGGCTGAAACGGCCGATGGCGCCTGTGGACGCCTGCTGCTCCTGCATTCCTCCATCATGCCCCACGGCCCCGACAGAATAAGGCCTCACGGACCAAGCCGGAGCCGTGGGGATGTTCAGACGGCTTGGAAGGCGGTGATTGTCAGGAGTTTGATGCCGGCGTTGCTGCAGGCATCATGTGGCTCGGCGATGAACAAGGAGGCCGTGTCTTCCGGCGGGTAGATACGGTAGCCGGCCGCGGGGACCTTGGTGCAGTCTCCGTAGTTCCCGGCCTGCGTGTACCGCAGTTCCGCCCATGCCGACTTGCCCGGGGCGAGCTCGATGCGTGTCACTGGCGTGGTGGTTTCCCGTGTTGCGGGTTCGCCGATCGGGGCACCGTTGGCGTCGGCCGTGAGGGAGACACCGGCGAAGCCTTCAAGGACGCATGGGGCCGCTCCGGAGTTCGTCAGGATCAGCTTTTCGTAAATGCTGCCCGCGGCGCCGCCACCGGTTGAATCGGTGGTCGCCGTGAGCGAGGCCGCCTTGCATAGAGCGGTCCCGGCGGGTGCAGCGGACGTTGCTGTTGCCGAGGGAGAAGGCGAGGGTGAGGTGGTCGTGGAGGGTGTTGCCGACGTCGGCGGTGCTGACGTGGCTGGCGGGGCGCTGCTGGTACCCGAGGGGCTGGGGCTTGGCCCGCAAGCAGCAAGGAGCAGCAGCGAGGCGGCCGCCGTCGTCGTCACAAGTCCTGTTTTGATGCGCTGAGTCCACATGGGCACCAGCCTTGCCGCGGGTGTGGCGCGAGTCAATCGAGCCACGGCCGGGAACGGGGATTGGCGCCCGGATCGTGATGTTCCGGGCGCCAACCGCTCAACTACTTGGCCGCTTTGGCGGAACGGCTGCGGAAGAAGGCCAGCCCGCCCAGGACCAGGCCCGCAACGCCGGCGATGAGGCCCGCCCAGCTGAGTGCCTGTGATCCGTTGTCGGATACCGACGATGCCTGCTCCGTGGACACAGCGGCCGCGCCGTGGTGATCGCCTGAGGCATCAGCCGGCGTGATGGTGACCGACGGCGCCGGTGCCTTGAGTTCGTGCTCGTCCTGGCCTTCCTTCGGGATCTCGGACCAGTCAGTCTGTCCCTGCTCGCACGTCTGGAGCGTCGGGAAGTAGATGGTCTTGCCGGCAGCATCGGGCAGCTTGACGGAGAGGACCAAGGCATCACGCAGGTGCGCATCCAACGGCGTCTTGGCGGTGTAGACGATCTGGCTGGTCCGCTTGGTGATGGTGGTGCCGTCGTCCAGCTTCTTGGGTTCGGCCAGGGTTTCCGTGGCCTTCTCCACGGTCCAGTTCGGATTGACCGTGGGCTGGGCGTCGTTGAGTTCTTCCGGAAGGTTGATGGTCACCTTGGTGGTGCCGGACGTGTCGCAGCCGTGGGGGATTCCGAACGTCACCAGGGCGTAGGAGTTTGCGGCGGTTTTGTTGGGATCGGCGGAAACGTGGGCCGAAGCTCCGGCCATGCCTGCCATCATCAGGACAGCAGTTCCGCCGGCTGCGGCGGTTGCGGACAGGGTACGGCGGAGGGCGGACTTGTTCATGGGGAATGCCTTTCAGGGTGCGCCGGTTGAGGTGGCGCGGGTACGGGTTTGGGGCCCGTCACCAAGGCAAGGCGATGCTGCTGAGGTGCCGGGCGGAACTAAGGAAGTACGACGGCGGCCGGCGGGCCGCGGCGGCTGTCTTGCCTGAGGTTCCGCCAGGGGCGGGGGACGAAAACGTCCGGTGCGCCGACACCGAATGGCGCGGCACCGGCGTCGGGCCTGAACAACAACGTGGGGACGGCGACCAAAGGCCGCAACCAGGCTGCGAGTTGCCACAGAGCGTCCTCGCCCTTGGCCAGGATGACCGCCGACGCGAGCGTCGCGATGACGTGGGCCAGCAGCATGAGCACACCGTACGTTGTTCCAAGCTCATGGGTGTGCGCTGATGCGTCCAGCACCGGGCTGATAGGGTCCGAGCTTGCGTGGTGGTGGGCTTCCTGAGCTCCGGTGCCTACAGGACCCAGCGCTGTGAAGGCCTCGTGGAGCATGAACTGGCTGGCTCCAAGGAGGGAAGCCATGGCCGCGAGGTTGAGCTTGAAGCGTGCTGCAAGCGTTGCGGCGAGGGCGGTCAGCGCAAGGAGCGCGACGAGCACAGGCGTTGTGGGAAGTGTTCCCCCGGCCATGACGTGCGCACCGGCAGCGAGAACCACAATCACCATGGAGATCGCGCCGGACCGTAGCGCGTGGAAGGGCGTCCGGGGCTGCGAAGTGCGCACGGAGTCCTCCCTTGTGTCAGGCCGTCTGTTGGTTATCGGCGTCTGTCAGTCTATCGGGAGTTCGCGGCCGCCCGGGCCGTGGATGGGCTTGTCATGCGGTCCCGGACCGCGCCCGCTTGGTGAAGGTCGGTTTCGGCGGCTCCGGAATACGGCTCGGATCGGACGTTGAACGTCGACGGCGGAGCTCAAGTTTCAGGCTCTCCTCGCCTTGGGCCATGGCCCAGTTGTGGTTCGCCGAGAAGGCAGGTTTAAGGAGCCAACTCAGGCGCCGGAGGAGGGGCTTGGCTGCATTAACGCGCCAGTCGTATGTGATGACGACTTCGGGACCATCTGTTTCGAATGTCCAGCGGCCCGTTCCGTTGAGGTCGCCCTCTGCCGTGAGGGCGAAACCGTGAAGCGTGACGGGTTCGGTTACGGTGAGTCGCCAGCGCAGGGTGTAGGGGAGCCAGCCTTTTGTGTGGAGGTCGAAGGATGCCCCTGTGCCGTCCGGGCCACCTTTGCTTTTTGGGGTGACCTGAAGGTAGACCGCCGGCCACCACTGTTTGAGGGTACTGGCGTCGCCGAGGACATCCACCACTTCCTCGCGTGTTCCGGCCACCCTCCAAACAGTCAGGAACTCGTAGTCCGTGCTCTTGCCTGTTCTGTTGGTTGGCGCGGCCATTGTTGCCTCCACGGTCCGTGCGGGCTCCGAGGGTTTTCGTTCAGAGCCAATGTACCCCCGGGGCACGGGTCAGGGGTCTGTTTTCAGCAGCTCATTCATGTCGAAGAGGGCAACAAGGGGAGCCGCTGTGTCTGTCAGGGGCTCGTCGGATGCACCACCGCACTTCTCGGCAGACTTGGAGTAACGCTCGTGATCGCCTTCCTTAACAATGACCTTCGATGCGGTGCCGCCTGCGCAACCGGGTTCGGGGTCACTGATTTTGCCTGCCCGGGACGGCAGGGTGGCTGCCAGTTCCATGACGTCGGCCCACGTTTCCGCCGGCATCGCCGCATTCTCCTGGCGCAGTACGTCGCCGTAGGAATCGACGGTGATGCTGGCTTCCTTTTCCGTTGCGGTGATGACGTAACTGCGGTGGTACCGGGGCGGGACAGAGCTGTCCCGAAAGCTGTACTCGACGGTGGTAGTCGCCGGATCCAACGTAAGGCCGGGAGCCGCGGTACAGGCAGTGGCGAGTGCCAGACACACTGCTGCGATGGCCGATGCCACGATGCGGCGACGCATGAATTCCCCCTGGAGCCGACCGATGTGCCACCAGCTTAGCCGAGCTCGCGGCCAATGAGATTCCTGCCGCGAATTCCATCCATGGGCAGGCCTCCCCATGTCCCCTTGCTCGGTGACGGGTTAGCATGGAGCGAATTTCTCTATCGAAAGGATTTTCCATGCGCAAAACAGCTCAGCGCAAAACGTCCCGGCGCGCCAAGTTGGCACTGGTGTCAGCGGCGGCCAGCCTTGTCCTCGGCGGTACTTTGAGCGTCGCTGCTCCTGCACCCGCCGAGGCAGCAGGACAATGCGTGGACTACAACTACAGCTACGGTGGGTACTCCAGCTGTGTCGGCAACATCCAGACCTTGCTGAATGCTTTCCGGACCCGGATCGGTTCGCCGTACGGGACCCTTGCCGTGGACAACTCCTTCGGGCCTGCCACCCGAAACGCAGTCATCGGTTTCCAGCGTTACTGGGGACTTCAGGCCGATGGAATCGTGGGGCCACGCACGTGGAACATCCTTTGCGCTCCGCAGATGGGCCCAGGCCCCGTTAGTTGGTACCCGTACTCGGCAGCACGTGCATCAGGGTGCAACATCTAGCACCTTGCCGATGAGCAAAGCGAAAGGCCCCGCCTCCCTCGTAAACAAAGGGAACCGGGGCCTTCCTACGTGGCGGTGACGGTGGGATTTGAACCCACGTTGGCTTTTACACCAAACAACATTTCGAGTGTTGCACCTTCGGCCGCTCGGACACGTCACCAACTGAAATAGGGTACCGGAGTCGGGCCCTGTTCCCCAAAACGGGCCGCCCAAGAGCTCGCAGAGGCGACCGACTCGCCCGTCAATCCGGCCCGACTTCCGTCCGCAGCACCCCAGCGATAGATTCATAAGCACCATGACTATCTCGCACGAGCCTCATCACAAACCACAGCACGGGGACGTACAACAGCGCCGGCACGGCCAACCACACGAAGCCCACGCCTACTGGGTCACCAAGGACGGCCACGGGGAACTCCGCAGCGAAGCCATCGAGACCCCACAAGACGGCCAAGCCCTGGTCAGGACGCTCTACTCGGGAGTCAGCCGCGGCACGGAACGTGTGGTCCACGAAGGGCGTGTGCCGGAAAGAGTCGCGGACCTCATGCATGCCCCGCACCAGGAAGGTGACTTCCCGGGCCCCGTGAAGTACGGCTATCTGAATGTCGGCGTCGTCGAGCAAGGCCCGGACGAATGGGTTGGGAAGACGGTCTTCAGCCTGCACCCGCATCAGGACTTCTACGTCGTGCCCACCAAGCAACTCACGCCCATTCCGCATGATGTCCCGGCCCGCCGCGCTGTCCTCACGGGCATCGTCGAGGTTGCCATCAATGCCCTCTGGGAAGCCGGTCCGCGGCTGGGAGACCGCGTGGCCGTGGTGGGTGGGGGACTGGTGGGTGGCGTGCTGGCGACGCTGCTGCGAAAGTATCCACTCGGACGCCTGCAACTCGTGGACGCGGACCCGGACAAGCAAAAGCTCGCGGAAACATTGGGCATCGACTTCGCTGAGCCAAGCGAAGCAAAAGGCGATTGCGACATCGTCTTCCACTGCTCCGCCTCCAACGAGGGCCTCAAGCTGAGCCTCCAACTGGCCGGCGACGATTCGGACGTGATCGAACTTTCCTGGTTCGCGGACAAGGAAGTCACGCTTCCGCTGGGCGAGGATTTCCATGCCCGCCGGCTCACCATCCGCTCCAGCCAGGTGGGCGCCGTCGCCCTGCCCAGAAGGCACAGGAGGACCAACGCCCAACGCCTGCAGGAAGCAGCAGCCCAGCTCAAGGATCCGCTGTTCGACACGTTCATCACCAGCGAATGCCAGTTCCGGAACCTTCCCGCCACGATTGTTAGTTTGTTCGAACGGCCCGGCGGCTTTTGCCACGTGGTCGCGTACCCGAAGCCGGAGGAATAAGACATGTTCAGCCTGACCGTCCGACGCCATTTCATGATCGCCCACAGCCTTCCCCGTGAGGCTTTCGGCCCTGCTCAAGGCCTGCACGGGGCGACGTTCGTTGCGGAAGTGACGTTCCGCCGTCGTGAGCTGAATGACGACGCAATCGTCCTGGACATCGGCGCCGCCGGCGGCATCCTCGAAGAGATCCTTGCCGACCTTAACTACAAGAACCTCGACGAACACCCCGCCTTCCAGGGCAAGCTCTCCACCACCGAGGCACTTGCACAGCACATCGCGAACGCCATGGCCGCCCGGATTCAGGACACCGCGGACGGCCCCGCCCTGACGGGCATTGACGTGACCTTGCGTGAGAATCCCGACGCCTGGGCCGGATACTCGCTGGAGCTGCAAGGCAGCTAGCGTGGACATCCGCTTCCTCGTCCCGGGCAACGTCCGGCACGGTTCCGGCGGGAACAAGTACAACGCCAGGCTCTCTGAGCACTTGACCGCCCTGGGCGCGGACGTGGAGATGGTGACCGTCGACGGCGACTGGCCGGTTGGCAGCCAAACGGACAGGCGCCGGTTCGCGGACGCGCTCGACGCCGGCACTACAGTGATTGCCGACGGCTTGGTGGCGAGCGGGGCACCGGAAGAAGTGGCCGGAGCTGTGAGCACAGGAACCCGTGTATGGATCCTGTCGCACATGGCGCTGGCCGACCACCCGGACCGTGAAGCGCGCGCATTCGCAGCGGCAACGGGAGTCATCTGTCCCAGTGAGCACGCCGCATCCAGGCTGGCGAAGCAGCACGGCACACGGAACATCGTGGTAGCCCGGCCCGGAGTTGACCAGGTGGAGGCAGCGGTCGGTTCAGAGCCGCCACACCTTGTTGTCGTTGCCGCCCTGCTGCCCAACAAGGACCAGGAACTGCTGGTGAATGCCTTGGCTGAACTCCGGGAGCTACCTTGGACCGCAGCCCTCATTGGTACCGAACACGCCGACCCCGCGTACGCCGCCAAGGTGAGGGCCGCCGTCGAGCATCATGGCCTCCATCGCCGCATCACCCTGACCGGCGAGCTGGCAGGGAACACCTTGGAGCAGCAGTGGAGCGCAGCGGACCTCAGCATCCTGGTGTCCCGATCCGAGGCGTTTGGAATGGTGGTCACGGAGTCGTTGGCGCACGGCGTTCCCGTCATTGTGCGGCAGGGGACGGGTGCGGTGGAAGCCCTCGGCACCGCTGGCGCGGGCGCGGTTTGGGACCCCGACGACGCCCTCAGCAACACCCTCAGGATGTGGCTGTCAGACCCTTCGCTGCGCAAAAGCTGGCGTGCAGCCGCCCGGAAGGCCCGCGATCAGCTCCCCGGCTGGGAAACCACCGCGGCCACGGTCCTGACGGCGATAGCAGCTGCAGCGGGATAACTCACGTGGAACCGTAAGGCCGCGTGATCGCTTCCAGGAAATGCCCGTCCGGATCGCAGAAGTACATGCCGCGGCCGCCGTCATTATGATTGATCTGCTGTGCCCGCGACCGGGCAGGATCGGCCCAGTAAGGGATGTGCTCGGCGGTGATCCTGAGGAAGATCTGGTCGAATTCCTGCTCGCTGACCAGGAAGGCGTAGTGCTGGGGCACCACTTTCCCCTCGGCTTCGAGGAAGTCCAAGGTGACGCCGTTCTCCAATGCAACCGTCACGAAGGACCACATGGGCCGGGGTGCGGGAAGCCCGAAGATCCGGGCAAGGAATTCTGCGGAACGGTGCTTGTCAGTTGCGTAGACGATGGTGTGGTTGAAAGTGACTGACATGGCTTACTCCAAGGTGAGTTACGCCGGCGAGCGATGCTCCGCTGCCGGTACCCGATGTGAGGCGAAGAAGTCCTTCAGCAGCGCCGAGCACTCGTGCTCGCGGACTCCGGCGTAGACCTCCACCCAGTGGTTGAGGCGGCGCTCGCGGAGGATATCGAACACGGAGCCGACAGCCCCGGCTTTCTCGTCCCACGCGCCAAACACGACGCGCGGAATCCGGGCCAGGACAATAGCCCCGGCGCACATGGCGCACGGTTCAAGGGTGACAACCAGCGTGCAGTCCTCCAGCCGCCACCCGTCACCGCCCTCACCCAGTTCCAATGCGTGCCGTTGCAGGGCCGCGGCCGCCTGGCGAATGGCGACTATTTCCGCGTGCGCGGTAGGGTCCCCGTGCGCTTCCCGTTCGTTGCGACCGGAACCCAGCACGCCGCCGTCGGGACCCAGGACGACGGCGCCGATCGGCACGTCGTCCGTTTCCAATGCGAGCCGGGCCTGGTCCAGGGCAAGGCCCATCCAGGCCATGTGTTCTGCGTGATACGGCTCGGTGGCGCTCATGTCTCAATGATAGTTTTGGACGCATGCGCACACTCGTCGTGGACCACCCGCTGGTCGCTCACAAGCTCACCGTACTGCGGGACAAGAACACCCCTTCACCGGTCTTCCGGCAGCTCACCGAAGAACTCGTCACCCTGCTGGCCTACGAAGCCACGCGTGAGGTCAAGACGCAGCCAGTCGAGATTGAAACCCCCGTCACCAAGACCAGAGGCACGGCGTTCACCAAGCCGACTCCATTGGTGGTCCCCATCCTGCGAGCCGGTCTCGGCATGCTCGAGGGCATGACCAAGCTGGTCCCCACGGCCGAAGTCGGTTTCCTTGGGATGGCCCGCGACGAAGAAACGCTGGACATCATCACGTATGCCGAGCGACTGCCCGAGGACCTTACGGGCCGGCAGATCTTCGTGCTCGACCCCATGCTCGCCACCGGCGGCACCCTGCGTGAGGCCATCAAGTTCCTGTTCAAGCGCGGCGCTTCCGATGTCACCTGTATCTGCCTGCTGGCTGCCCCCGAGGGCCTGTCCAAACTCGAGGAAGAACTCGCGGACGCCAACGTGAAGGTTGTGCTCGCCTCGATCGACGAGAAGCTCAACGAGAAGTCATACATCGTGCCTGGCCTTGGTGACGCTGGAGACCGGCTGTACGGGGTGGCGGGGTAGCGTCCGCTATCCGATAGCGATCGACCCCTACCGCTTTCCAGCGGGCCCCGTTAGCCTGTGGCGCATGGACTGGAAACTTGAACTGGTGTTTGTCCCTGTGTCCGACGTCGATCGCGCGAAGGACTTCTACGTCAACAAGGTTGGTTTCAACCCCGATTTCGATGAGCGCCCCAGCGAGGGCATCCGTTTCGTGCAGCTGACCCCGCCGGGCTCAGCGTGCTCCATCTGCATCGGCGAAGGGTTGACCGACGCCCCTCCCGGTTCCGCGCCTGCCCTCCAGATGGTGGTCAGCGACATCAACAAGGCGCACGAGCAACTCAAGGCCAACGGTGTCGAGGTCAGCGACGTGGACGTCCAGGATTGGGGTCACTTCGTCTACTTCGCGGATCCCGACGGAAACAGGTGGGCCGTGCAATACATCCCCGGCCGGCCGAACGGCTGACCCGCCCGTCCGAACGGCCCGCCAGGGCCGGGTCACCCTTTCCCGGCAGGCCAAGGGAGTGCGGCAGGATGGAACCATGAGCCATCCTGCCGCACCCGGTCCCACAGAACCCGCATCGAATCAACCCGCGCCGACCCTGGCCGTCCGCGCCGTCCTGTTCGACATGGACGGAACCCTGGTGGATTCCACGGCAATCGTCGAGCAGGTGTGGCTTGAGTTCGCCGAGCGCTATGGCTTGGACTACAACGAGATCCTTCGTACTTCCCACGGCGTCCAAGCCGGAGATACGGTGCGACGATACGCTCCGGCAGGCGCGGACATCGAGTCTTTGACTGCCGAACTAGGCGAGATGGAGCGGGCACGCACGGACGGCGTCATCGCACTGCCGGGAGCGGAAGCATTGCTTGAGGCCCTGCCTGCGGACGCGATCGCGCTCGTCACGTCCGCGGACCGAATCCTTGCCGATATCCGCATGCGGGCTGCCGGACTCACTATGCCGGCGACGACGGTCACCGCAGAGGCAGTCACGCGCGGCAAGCCCCATCCGGAGGGATACCTCAAAGCTGCTGCTTTGCTCGGCGCGGAACCGGCCGACGTCGTGGTTTTCGAAGACGCGCCCGCGGGCATCGCTGCTGCCCGCGCGGCCGGGATGCGCACCGTGGTGGTTGGCGACGCCGGGGGCGAACTCGAGCCGGGTATGTGGAGGATTCCGGACTACTCAGCTGTGACAGTCACCGCGGTCAAGGACGACGACGGCGGGCACCTGATCACGCTGACGCTCTAGTACCGCCCGGGTCGGGTAAGCATCTGGTCCTCCCGGAACGCCGGGAGTAGGCTGTGCGCATGTCTGCGTTGCCGGAGGCATACGGTGCTGCATTGGAGCGGGCCATGGCGCACGCTTCGGATTGGCTCGCATCGGTGCCCACACGTTCAGTCCGCCCGAATATGGATGCCGACCAAGTCGCCGCCAAGCTCAACAGCCCGTTGCAGGCCGGCCCCACGGATCCCGCGGACGTCATTGACGAGCTCGCAGCTGTAGCCGAACCCGGCCTCATGGCGATGCAATCCGGCAGGTTCTTCGGTTGGGTGATCGGCGGGACGCTCCCGGCTGCCATGGCTGCTGACTGGCTCGTGAGTGCCTGGGACCAAAACACAGGGCTGCGCTTCGCGACACCGTCTGCTGCCGCGATCGAAGAGTCCGCCGCGAAATGGCTCCTGGAGCTACTGCATCTGCCCGGGAAGTCCGACGTTGGCTTCACCACCGGCGCGACGATGGCCAACTTTGTGGGTTTGGCCGCGGGACGCCAGTATGTGCTGGAACAAGCCGGGTGGGACCTCAATACCTTGGGCCTCGCCGGGGGACCGCGGGTCACGGTGTTCGTTGGCCGGGAACGCCACGAAGTCATCGACCTCGTGGTTCGGTATCTGGGCCTGGGCAACTGCACCCCTGTGGATGTCGACGCACAAGGCCGTATCATCCCGGAGGCGCTGGCAGCGGCGATGGACGCCCAGCCGGGACCCGCCTTGGTGTGTTTGCAGGCCGGCAACATTCACTCGGGCGCGTTCGATCCCGTAGGTCGGGCCACGGAGTTGGCTCACGAGCGGGGCGCCTGGGTGCACGTCGATGGCGCTTTTGGTTTGTGGGCTGCCGTTAGTCCTGAGCTGGGAAAGCACTTGGTTGGTTTGGACACGGCGGATTCCTGGGCAACCGATGCACACAAAACGCTCAACGTCCCTTACGACTCGGGGCTGGCCATCGTGTCGCGACCGGACGTGATGCGCCGCGGTTTCGGAGTCCACGCCAGCTATCTCCCGGCGGACGACCACGGCCCCGGAGATCCGCATGAAAAGGTGCCGGAGCTTTCACGTCGAGCACGCGGCATCCCCGTGTGGGCTGCACTCCGATCATTGGGCACATCCGGCGTCATCGCCATGGTCGACAGGCTGGCTGCAAATGCCCGCGCGTTGGCCGAGGGCCTGGCGGCGATCCCTGGAGTGGAAGTCCTCAATGACGTCGTGTTCACCCAGGTTTCGGTCAGCTTCGGCAGCGACGACCGCACCCGGCGGGTCACTCAGCGCCTCATGGCCGAGGGAACGGTATGGATGTCGGGATCTGCCTGGCATGGCCGCGACATCCTGAGGATCTCCGTGAGCAACTGGTCAACGGACGCCGGAGATGTTGCAGCGTCAATTGCGGCGGTTAGGCACGCCGCGGAGGCGGAGCCTTAAACCGGTTTACGTCAATCAACGCGAAAACCGCGCCGGTTCGCACCGTTCGCATCAGTAACACTGGTGCGAACGGCGGAACCGGCACGGAATTCAAGCCTGGATCGGCTTGGTACCAGTTGCTTAGTACCAGTTGTTGGCCAGGTGGAAGGCGAGGGCTGCCGAGGGGGAGCCGTAGCGTTCCTTGATGTAGTTCAGGCCCCACTTGATCTGCGTCTGGTAGTTCGTCTGCCAGTCGGAGCCAGCCGTTGCCATCTTGCTCGCGGGCAGCGACTGGACGATGCCGTAGGCTCCGCTTGACGGGTTGGTGGCCGTGGTGCGCCAGTTCGATTCCTTTTCCCAGAGCGTGGTCAAGGCGACCATTTCGCTGGCACCCCAGCCGTAGTCGCCGAGGATGCTCAAGGCGTAGGCCTTGGCAGCAGCGGGATCGTCAATTGCCTTGGGGGCAGCGGCAGCTGCCGCGGCTTTTTCAGCGGCGGCGGCAGCAGCGGCGTCGGCGGCTTGCTTGGCGGCGGCTTCAGCGGCTGCCTTCTCTGCTGCGGCGGCCTGTTCTGCAGCAGCCTTTTCAGCGGCTGCCTTCTCAGCGGCAGCCTTTTCGGCGGCGGCCAGAGCGGCGGCTGCCTGATCGGCGGCGGCCCGTTCCGCGGCACCCTTGGCCGCAGCAGCATCCATGGAGGCAGAGATATCAGCCGACTTGTTGCTGAGCTGGGCGTTCGCCTGGGTCTCGGCAGCCTGGCTCATTTCCGGGAGGTTGAATGCGGCGTTGGCGGCCGTACCCAGTGACGCAACACCCAGTGCGGCGGCGACCACACCGGCCACGACGGACATACGCTGACCCGTCTTTCCGCGGCGGGCGGCGTCCTTCAGGACGGACTGCGACTTGGTCAGGGGAGCGGTGTGTTCGTCACGGTGACGCGCGGAAGGGCGCGTCTGATCGTTAAATTCAGACATGTGTGATTACCTCTCAGCGCCTGCGGAGTTAGCTGTCGGGTTCGGATGAGGTCATCCGGCCGCGCGCGTAGCAGCGGCTTCACCCCAAGGGCCAGGAAAATGCCTGGGCCCGGAGACTCTGGGTCCCCCGTCTCTGCCTCGAATGAGAACGGAACTCCGGGAAGTGGCAGAGCTCGGCGCATCCCGGGTGCGGGCCAGGTTGGGGCGACCCACCCTTTCGACGGTACAGGACGATTCGGCTTAAGTCACATTTGGGTAACAGAGATCACGACGACGGTGCGTCGCCTTGCTCGTTTCGTTACACGTATTCGGTGGCCACTGTGGGAAGTCGAAGAGTGAACTCCGTGCGCCCCGGCCTGGACGTGACTTCGACGCTGCCGCCGTGGGCTTGCACGATGGATTCAACAATGGACAAGCCCAAGCCGGAGGTTCCTTCCGAGCCCGATCTGGCAGCGTCGGCCCGGGCAAACCGGGAGAAAATGCGCCTTTGGAAATCGACAGGAATTCCCGGCCCATTGTCCATCACGGTGACCACAGCGTTGCCGTCAGCCGAGAGCGTCACGCCGGTAACCACTGTCGTCCCTGGATCTGTGTGTTTCCTGGCATTTGACAGCAAGTTCGCCAGCACCTGGTGTAGTTGGGTCGCGTCGCCGCGCACGATGATGGGCTCGTCTGGTAGTTGGAGCTTCCATATGTGGTCCGGGGCCATGACTTTCTCGTCGCTGACGGTTTCTATGACGAGTTGGGTCAGGTCTACGTCCGTAACCTTCAGCGGCTGGCCTTCGTCCAGCCTCGCCAGCAACAAGAGGTCCTCCACGAGCGTGGTCATGCGCTCGGACTGGCTCTGCACGCGCGCCAGCGACTTTCGGCCATCCTCCGTAAAGTTCTCTGTCATGCGCAGGAGTTCGGTGTAGCCCCGGATGGCGGTGAGCGGTGTCCGAAGTTCGTGGGATGCATCCGCTACGAATTGCCGCACTTTGGTCTCACTTTCCTGGCGGGCCTCCAGGGCACTGGCAACGTTATTGAGCATCTGGTTCAGGGCATGGCCAACGCTGCCCACCTCGGTTCCGGGGTGGGAGGCCGACGGCGGTACGCGCACCGCCAGTGCCACCTCACCGGCGTCGAGGGGGAGCCGCGAAACCTTGGTGGCCACTTCGGAGAGCTGCTCCAGGGGCCGCATGGTCCTGCGGATGATTACGGTACCTGCGAGGCCGATCAGCACAAGGCCTCCGAGCGAAACGATCACCATGGTCCACACGAGGGAAGCTTCGGCGCTTTGTTTGTCCGCGAGCGGCAGTCCCGTGACAATCACGTCCCCGTAAGCGGTTTCGACTGCTACGAGGCGGTAGTCGCCGTTGGAGAGCGAGCGGTCCACAGGGCCCGTGCCTTTAGGAAGCGCAAGGAGCACCTGCTGGTCCTCCTCCGAGAGGGAGACACGGTTGCCCTTGGCATCGATGAGCCCCGAACTGCTGACGGCGGAACCGTTCATGCGCGCATTGAGCGTCCCCGCGGCTTGGCCCCGGGCTTCCAATGGATCCGGCCTTCCGGACGGTGACGAGGGAAAGCTCGACGGCGGCCTGCCGAAGGATGCGGCGCGGTCCGACGCCTGTGCCAACTGACGGTCAAGCCGCCTGTTGAAAACCATGTCCATGGCGGCGTAACTGACTACTCCAATGGCACTGCAAATGGCCACCAGCAAGGCCATGGCCACCAGGACGAGGCGTGTCCGCAGGTGCCAGGTGGAGGGCTTGAGCCAACTCCGTTTGGTGGTCCTTGCGACTCCTGAAAGTGTGGCCAAGGGTTAGTCCGCAGGCTTGATGACGTACCCGGCACCACGAATTGTGTGGATCATCGGAGGATGCTTGGCTTCGATTTTCTTCCGCAGGTAGGAGATGTAAAGCTCCACGATGTTGGCCTGGCCGCCGAAGTCGTAATCCCAGACGCGGTCCAGGATCTGGGCTTTGCTGACCACGCGCTTGGGGTTTTCCATAAGGTAGCGCAGGAGTTCGAACTGTGTCGCGGTAAGTTGTATGTCGTCCCCGGCCCGGGTCACTTCCCTGGTGTCCACGTTCAGGGTCAGGTCCCCAACCACCAGTTCCGCCGTGTCCATTGCGGCGACGCCCGAACGCTGGACAAGGCGGTGCAGTCGAAGCAGGACTTCTTCCATGCTGAACGGCTTTGTGACGTAGTCGTCGCCGCCGGCCGCCAAACCCACAATGCGGTCCTGGACGGCATCCTTGGCAGTCAGGAACAGGGCGGGAACTTCCGGAGCGAACGCCCGGACCCGGTTAAGGACTTCGACGCCGTCGAACCCGGGGATCATGACGTCCAGGACGAGCACGTCGGGCCGAAATTCCTTTGCGATCTTCACAGCCTCCGGTCCGTCTGCAGCGACGGCGACCGACCAGCCTGCCATGCGCAGCCCCATGCTCATGAGCTCTGCAAGGCTGGGTTCGTCATCCACCACCAACGCACGGATGGGCGATCCATCCGGGTGGGAAAGTTGCGGAAGGTTGTTCGTCATGGAGTGCGAGGAGGCCATGTGACAACTCTCCGATCTGCTGGTTTGCCAGCGCTTTGCCCGTCCTGTGAGGAAGCTGTGAGATCAACACTAGCGAGGTGCATGCGAGGAGACACGTGCGCGTGCGGGCATTCGTGGGCAGGGGCTTCATAGGCGTCGATCCGGCGGCACCCAGGTGGGTCCTTCGGAAAATCCCTGACGGCTAGCAGATTGATGGCCTGAAAATCGACATCGCGTCGAGTTGCGACTAGACAGCAAGTGTTTCAGATTTTGAGATTTTGCAGCGTTCCAGAGCTCGAAAATCTCGAAGGGCATAATGGACCATCGGCCGAAGAAAATTCACTGGAAGTCGAATATTTCTTCATCTGCCCGAATGAAACGGCATTCATTTTAGGTACCCACTGAATTGTGATCTGCAGCACAATACTCGCTTTTGTCTCAAAATGTGGACGCTTTGGCGCTTTGTTACTTGCGTGTTCGCATTGTTACGTTGCACACTTCCAATGTGAACAAGAACTCAACAGCACCTGCAGCCGCAGCAATCTGGTCCAGCGCACCCGCTGGCGACGAGACCCGCTGTTGTCGAATGCAAGCCTAACTTTCCACCCCAAGAAGTTTCAGGCATTCGCCCCCAGGCCCAACGTTGGGCGCCCCTCCCCAGACTCATTGCGGGGACAAACCAGCATTCGAAGCCGCGATGACGGCTATTCACTTTTGAGGTAAGCACTCCATGTCAGTTGCATCCGGATACGTCCACATCTCCGTCCGAAACGCCAACAAGGCCGCTTCAAACGCAGGGCTCCGGCCTGGTTTCGGAAACCGGTCCGGCTACGCTCCGGCCACGCCGGGCGGCGCCCAGCAGGCTCCCGGCTATGTGCCCCAGGGCTACAACCCCAACTCCTACGGTCAGTTGCGGGCAGTGCCAACCAATGACCCCGCACCCATCACGGCGCCCACCCCCGTCGTTGCCCAGTCGGACCGACTCCGCCCTGTCGCCAACGACAACGTGGCCCGCGGTTTTGTGCTCTACATGGGGATCGACGAGGAAACTGCGGCAGCCGCAGGGACCTCCATCGCCAAGCTTGCCCAGGAAATCCGGGCGTATGCCCAGTCCCTCGTGACTGGCGCCGAAAGCTACGCAGCCGTCGCAGTGGCGCCGGCCGGGGCACCCGGGTCCGCGCTCGACGTCGTGCGTTCCACTTTCGGCGACCCCACGGTTGCCGCCCGCCAGCGCACCGAGGCCGCTCGTCCGGCGCCGCAGCAGGAAGCGCGGCCGTCCGGCGTCCTCATCGACCTCGCACGCCGTGAGGTGCACCTTGACGGTGAGTCGTTGAACCTGACGTTCAAGGAGTTCGAACTCCTCAACTACCTCGTCGAAAACGGCACGCGTACCGTGGGCCGTGACGAACTTCTCGAAGGCCTGTGGCGTAACGCCGAGGAGGTGCCGAACGAGCGCACCATCGACGTCCACATCCGCCGCCTCCGCTCCAAGCTGGGCCGCTTGGCCAACACGGTCCGCACTGTCCGTGGCCAGGGCTACCGCTTCTACGAGCACCCCGAGGTTATCGTCTGGGCCGCTCCGGAATACTCGATCTAAGCTACTGCTCCGCCGAGAGGCGGCACCTCCCTCTGCGCCTGCGCTCGTTCCTCACGCAACAACGGCGCTTTCGGGAGGTGCCGCCTCTCGTCTTCCGTGCCTGCCAAGCATGTGCCTCCGCGGCTGAGGGGCCGTGGTTCTCCTGTGCTGCGATGGCCTCCGCGGCTATAGGGTTGAGGGATGAGTGACCATCACCTTAAGCGCCTTGTGATCATGCGGCATGCGAAGGCTGACTGGCCTGTGGGTGTCCCGGACCATGAGCGGCCCTTGGAGGAGCGCGGACACCGCGAGGCGCCGCTGGCCGGCAAGTGGCTGGTGAAGCACAAGATCGTACCGGACTTCATTCTCTGCTCTTCTGCATTGAGGACGCGGCAGACCTGCACTTGGGTGTGCGACGAGCTCGGGGAGAAGGCCCCTACGCCGAAACTCGAGGATGGGCTGTACGCCGCGTCCGCGAAGCGCATGCTGGCCGTCATCAACCACGTCCCGGACACGGTTACCACGCTGATGGTCATCTCGCACATGCCCGGAGTGCAGGACCTCGCAATGCACCTGGCGTCCCGCGACTCGGATCATGACGCCTATATGGATGCTGCCACGCGTTACCCAACGAGTGCGTTGACGGTAATGGAGACAGAGAAGCCTTGGGCTGAACTGGATGGGCAGGACGCGCGCTTGATCCGCTTCAAGGTGCCGCGCCACTAGGTGCTTATGCCGTCCCCTCAGGACGCCAACTGCGGCATGCACATGCAACGGATTTCGAAGACCGGCAGGCCAGCAGCTTCCTCGCCGTGCCCCGTTGCCACCAGATACTCGCCGTCGAACATGTACACGGGCAATTGCGGTGCCAGGTGCTCGTTGTACCTGCTGGGGTAAACCCACTGCCCGCGGATATCGAATGCCGGCAGTGCATAAGTGTCGCGGCGGTTGTGGGCACTCGGAAACAGTTCGTCGTCCACCATGTGGTAACTTGCCAGGCCGTACATGTGGTGAAGGTTCATGTCGGTGGGAAAGAGAATCGCTTCAACTGCCAAGGCCCCTCCAAGTGGTCAGCTGCCGACGCTTCGGACGCGTGAGCAGGTTAGGTAAGGTTAAGCTAACCTAAGCAGACCGAGGGTGTCGAATGTTCCCCCGTGTGACGCTCATCAACCCTGCAGCCGAAGCTCCTGCTGCTCCGCTACCTCACGCAGGAGGCGGACGGTGTGCCGGATGTTGGGACTCGCGGTCATGGTCTTGCGGTAGACGATTCCGACGGCGCGCTGTTGCGGGGGATTCACCACGGGAACTGCTACCACGTTGGCGGGCAATGCTGGCCGGCCCAGGCGCGGAACCAGCGCGATGGTCACATCTTGCTCCACCATGGCGACATGCGTGGAGAAGTCGGGATCGTAGACCCGGATGTCCGGCACGCGGCCGAGCCCGGCGAAAATCTGCAGGAGGGCTTCGTTGCAAATGGCGCCCGCCGGGGTGCTGACCCAGGTTTCGTCCAGCAGGTCTTGAGGTTCGACGGCGGTTCTCGCGGCGAGCGGGTGGGTGCTGTTGAGCAGCACATCGGCTTGGTCGAGGCACAGGTCCTCAAGGGTGAGGTTCTCAGGGATCACCAGCGGTACCGAGTTCCAGTTGTGGACCACTGCGAGTTCGGCCTCTCCGGAAGTTACACGCTGTACCGCTTCGCGTGGATCCTCTGCGAGCACGCTGACTTTCAACGTGGACTCCCCGGCTGCAATACGGCCGAGCATCGGACCCACCAGGCCGCGGCATGCTGTGGAGAACGCCACGACCCGGAGAAGCCCGGACGGTTTTTCGGGGTCGGCCAGCAGTGTCGCCTGCAGTTCCTCGAGTTCGCCCAGGATGCGCCGCCCATAGCCGGCCAGAGCGAGTCCACGTTCGGTGAGCAGCACTCCGCGGCCGCTGCGTTCCAGCACGGTGACGCCGGTTTGCTTCTCAAGCTTCTTGATTTGCTGCGACACGGCCGACGGGCTGAACCCGATCACGTCGGAAGCGGCGACGACTGATCCGTGCTGTTCTACGGCGACGAGGGCGCGGAGTGCGGAAATATCAATCATGAAGTAAATCTACGTTGTTTCATACTGAATTCAACGCTGGTGCTTCATCGGGAATGGAGTCAGAGTTGTCTTGTGAACCTCCGCCATTCTTTTCTCGCCGTGCTCGTAGCCTTTCTGTGGGGCATAAACTTCGTCGCCATTGACCTCGGGCTCCACCCCGCCGGGCACGATGTCCCGCCACTGCTCTTTGTGGCCTTCCGGTTCCTGCTGGTCGTCTTCCCGTGGATCTTCTTCATCCGTAAACCGGACGTCGGCTGGAAGGCGATCATCGGCGTCGGCCTTTTCATGAGCGCCGGGCAGTTCGGGCTCCTGTACCTTGGCATGGCACTCGGGATGCCCGCCGGCCTCGCGTCCCTCGTGCTTCAGGCACAAGTGCTCTTCACGATCCTGCTGGCGTCCAGGTTGCTTGGCGAGAAGCCTACGCGCAAGCAATTGCTCGGCGTGGTCCTCGGCGTAGCGGGACTCGGTGTTGTGGCGCTCGGGCGAAGCGTCGTAGCCCCCGTTCTGCCGCTCATGATTGTCCTGGCCGCGGCTCTGTCGTGGGCGGTGGGCAATGTGGTGGCCCGGCATTCCAGGGCCAAGTCCGGGCTGGGCCTTGTGGTGTGGTCGGGGGCCGTGGTGCCCTTGCCGCTTGCTGCCCTGTCCTTACTGGTGGACGGTCCGGACGCTGTGTTTTCGACCGTCGTGGACTTGCAGCCGGCAACCGTGCTGAGTGCGGTGTACACGGCCGTTTTCGCGTCGCTTGTGGGTTACGGCATATGGAACCGCCTGCTGACGCTGTACCCGAGTTCGGAGGTGGTTCCCTTCACGTTGCTGGTACCGGTGGTGGGAATGACGGCGGCGTGGCTTGTGCTCAACGAGGTTCCAACGCCAGCCGAAGTCCTGGGTGGCTTGATCCTTCTGCTCGGAGTGGCAACAGCGGTGCTGGGCGTGCCCCGAAAACCACCCATTGTGGGGCCCGCTCTGCGTGTGAAATCCCCTCTTTAGGGCGTAGTGCGGGCCCCGCAAGGTGGGGGATTAGCGTTTCGGGGCAGGCTTGCGTTGGGCAGACCCGTTCGACGCCGGTCTCTTGGCTTGAGTGCCCGCCTTGGCGGCGGGTGCGGGGCGCTTGGCCTGCGGTATCGGTCTGGCCCCCGGAGTCGCTCGCGCCTGTGGGGTGCGGGGCGCCGCGGATCGTGGCGCGGTTGGGCGCTTGGAAGCCCCGCCCACAGTTGGGCGCTTGGCTGCGGCGGGACGATTGCTTGCCGGACGTCGCGCGGCTGCACGCTCGGGTCGGACGCCCCACTTCGGCCAGACGGCGCCCAGGAACAGCACCACCAGCGTGCCCACCCCGGCCACTGTCGCCAGATAGAAGTAGATGTCGGAATCCTGGCTGCTGACGGCACTGCCTAAGGCGTTCGCATCCTGGTTGAACGCCAGGCCCCACATACGAAGGAACGCGATGCTGAAGCCAATGAACAGGCTGGTGCCGGCCGCGCCCAGGAGTACCACCAGGTACCGTCGGCGATTGAAGACCTGGACGATTGAGGCCAGGTAGCACACCAGCACGGCGCCCAGGAAAAGGTACAGCACCAGCTCTTCGAGCACGGCCGCGGCAAGTACCAAAAGCCCGAGCGACACAAAAGCGGCGATGACCGCAAGCTTCCCGCTGTTCCCCATGTGACGCATGAGGTTAATCATCGCTGACCAAGTGGCCGCGCCACGCCGTCGTAGATTGCAGTTGGATACCGTTGCGGGGCTTGGGCTGCGCGCTAAAAACGGGAATTAGCAACGCACAGCCGGCCCCGCAAGCCGGGCCGGGCTATTTGACGACGTATCCGTGCATGATGGTCATGACGGCGGCCACGCTTTGTTCGCGCGAGCGTTCGGGATTGTAGGTCTGACGGTCCAGGCCCACCACGAAGATGGCTCCAAAAATCGCCGCTTCCAGGCTGCCCCGGGCGATGGTCGCATCTACTGTGTAGCCGGACGCCACCCGCTCAACGGCTGAACCGATAACTGCCAGCAATTCGGCGCGGAGTTCCGCGAACACGGCGCTCCATTCGCCGGGGGTGCGCCAGTTTTCGCTCACCCACAGCCGGGCGAAGGACGGATAGTCATCCATGAATTCCATGGCTTGGCCGACCATGTCCTCCATGGCGTCGAGAGGATCCGTGCTCTGCCCCTCGATGGCTTGCAGCCTGGCCAGCATGATGTCCACGCCGTGACGCAGCAACTGGGCAATGAGGTCGGATTTGCTGCCGAAGTTGTAATAGACCGTTCCCTTGGACACACCTGCAGAAGCTGCGATCTCATCCACGGTTACTCCGGCGGCGCCGCGTTCGCCGATCAGTTCCATGGACGCCTCGAACAGGCGTTGTTTGGTGGCATTGGTGCGGCCGGGGCGGAGCTTCTTCTCTCCCGCTCCGGGTGGGGCAGGCTCGGCGGTGCTCATACTGCGATCTCCGGCTTCAACGTCTTGAGGGTCCACACTTTGTGTTTGCGGACAGCGAGCGTTGACAATGCCGCTCCCAGCACAGTGTATCCAAGCAGGCCCAGCACTGTCGGCCAGATCATGCCCAGCTCACCCCCGTAGATCAGGTGCCGCATGCCGGTCACCACGTAACCCATCGGCAGGACTTCATGAACGACGTGCAACGGCTCGGGGGTGGTCTGCCACGGGAACGTACCTCCCGAGGACACGAGTTGCAGCACCAGCAGGATCAGCACAACGAACTTTCCGGGCGTCCCCAATAGAGCCACGATGCCCTGGATGATCGCACTGAACGCCATGACCGCAGCAAGCATGAAAAGCCACATTCTGACGGGATGTACAGCATCCAAGCCGAGCCCGACGTTAACCACCACCGTCAGGATGGTTGCCTGCAGGACTGAGACCACGAAGAACGGGAGCCATCCGCCCACTGCGATTTTCCAGGCCGGGGCATTCGACGCCAACGCACGCTGCGTAATGGGCCGCATGGCCTGGACCAGCATGAAAACGCCGATCCAGAGTGCCAACGTCAGGAAGAAGGGCGCCAGACCCGCGCCGTAGGAGTTCGCTTTAGCCTGTGAAACGTTATCCACCGCAACGGGGTCGGCGATCACCTTGGACACGCTGCTCTTTTGCTCGTCATTCGGGTTCGGGATGTCGCCCGCGCCCTTGGCGAGTTCGGATGCCAGGGTGTGCGCGCCGTCGGATGCGGTCACAGCACCGTCGGCAAGCTGTCCGGCGCCGTCGTTGAGTTGGCGGGCACCGCCGTCCAGCTTTATTGCGCCGTCCAAGGCGCTCTGTTGTCCCGCTGCCAGGGTAGAGGCGCCGTCCTTGAGCTGGGCCGCGCCGCCTGCTGCCTGGGAAATGGCATCAGTCAGCGTCGGTGTTGCTGCTGCCAGCTTCGCTGCACCGGCGCTTACCGCCGCGGATCCATCCGCGAGTTGCTGGATCTTGGCGGCGTCGCCAGCAATTTCGGCTTTGGCATCGGCCACGGGACTCGAGGCCGCGGCAGCGTCAAGGTCCGCGAGAACCCTGTCCGCCTGCTCCTGCGTCAGGACGCCGGCCGCCACGAGCCGCTTGGTGGATTCGACCACCCGGCTGCGGAGGCCTTTATCTGCCGCGTCGAGCTGCCCGACGACGTCTTGGACTTTCGCGTTCAGCTGGGCATTTCCAGCGGCTACTTGGGCGGCGCCGTCGGCGAGCTTCTTTGAGTCCGCGGGCAGGGTTGCCGTTTTGTTCTGCAGCTCGGTCAGGCCTGAGCTGAGCTGCCCTGCACCCGTGTGGAGCTGGTTGGCGCCGTCCCGAAGCTGCGTCTGGCCGGCCACCAGTTGGTCAGCGCCGGTGACGAGTTGGGACGTTCCGTCATGGAGGGCAGCTGCACCGTCGCTGAGCTTGCCGACGCCATCGGCCAACTGCCCTGCACCGTCAGCGGCTTTGACGATGGAGGCGTGGATCGTGCCGAAACCGGTGAGGAGCTGGTTTGCTGTTTCCTCGCCCACCTCCTTGGACACCGTGGAGTGAACGGCAGTGGTGAGCTTGTCCACGATGGTACTGAGGAGGTAGTTGTTGGCGTCATTGGTGGTGACGTGCAGCATGGCCTGGTTGGCTGCGTCGAAGCTCCCCGGTGAGACCAGGTTGGCCGAGAAATCCTGCGGTATGCGCAGGGCGAAAGCGTACTCACCCGTTCGCACTCCGGCATCTGCTGCTTCCGCGCTGGACACCCGCTTCCAGTTGAAGACATGTCCTTCCTCGAGGCTGTCGGCTACTTTCGCGCCGGCGTGGAGTTCAGTGCCGTCCTTTGAAGTTGCGCCTGTATCTTCCACGACGAGGGCGGCATCGATCCGGTCCAGGTTGCCGTACGGATCCCAGTTCGCGTAAAGGTACACCGCGCCGTACAGGAGCGGCACCATGGTCAGGGCAAGGATGGTCAGCTTGGGCAGGAGCCCGCCGGTCATGCGCTTGAGTTCGGAGCGGGCAAGCCGCAGAACAGTCACTGTGCAGTCCTTTGGAGGTTTTGGTCTTCTTGCAGTTCAGGTTCGACGGCGGCTGGTTGCGTTGCGGTTGCTGGCTCGCCGTCTGAGGAGGTTTCGGCTGCTTGCTTCGTCTCGGTTGGTTGCGGCACCGCATTGCCGATCACTGCAGCGGGTCCGTCCCAGTTGTCCGGGAGGGCACTCACGACGGCGACGACGGCAAGCGGCCGCCCGGCGTCGGATGCTAATGCCTGCAGCCGCGGCAACCACGCCGCGGGGTCCGCGCTGTGGCGATCCGGGGAGTCCACGACGAGGAGGTCGGTGGCGGGGTCGGCCAGGGCGAGCGCCGTGAGGAGCTCGAGTCGGCGGTTTGGGGACAGTTGTTCGATCCAGAGGCCGGCGATGTCTTCGAAGCGGTTGACCTTGAGCCATGGCTTGCTGAGCAGGGCGCCACGGTAGCGGCGGGGGATGAGGGAGAGGTCTTCGGTGACAAGGTCACGGACGCTCAAATGTTGTTCGGGTTCGTTGATGCCGGGAGAGTCAACAAGTGCGCTGGCCAGCCTGATTTTCTTCGTCTTGGAGTTGTTGTCCCAACTGAGGACGCCATTGCTGGGCTTCATCCGGCCGCTGAGCGCCAAGGCGAGGGCTGTCCTGTGGTCCTGACCCTCGCCAGTTACCAGTATGAGCTGGCCGCGCTTGGTAGCAAGCGAGGTGGGCGGCAGGAGATCGTTCCGACGGCCGTTGATCTGGAGTTGCTGTACGGACAGCACAAGTAAGCCTTTCGCAGAGATGGTGTCTGCAAAAAGTCTAACTAAACTGACTGGTCAGTTCAAATAGAACTACAAGCCGTACTTTTCGAGGAGGCGCAGCCACACCTCGCTGATGGTCGGGTAGGAAGGAACAGCGTGCCACAAGCGGTCCAAGGGCACTTCGCCCACAATGGCGATGGTTGCCGAGTGCAGCAGCTCAGCGACGCCCGGGCCGACGAACGTTGCTCCGAGGATGACCTTGCGGTCTTCATCAACCACCATCTGCGCCCAACCCTTGTAATCAGGAGAGTGGAGTTGGGAGCCGGAGACGTTAATGGGCAACTCGACGCCCGTCACGTTCTTGCCTTGGAGCAGCGCCTGGTCGAGGCTCAAACCAACTGAAGCAACTTCGGGGTCCGTGAACACCACACTGGGGATCGCGTAATCGTTGGCAGTGTGGGCCCACGAACTCCACGGTTTGGGGGCGCCGCGGAGCTGGCCATTAGCGCGGGCCACGATCGCATCTCCAGTGGCGCGGGCCTCGTACTTGCCTTGGTGCGTCAGCAGAACCTTGCCAGCGGCATCCCCGGCGGCGTAGAGCCACAGTCCGCTGGTCCCATCGCTGGCAGGGCCCTCCACGAGGCCGCTCGCGTCCGTGGTGAGGCGCAGAGGTTTACCGTTATCTGGCTCAACACCGACGTTCTCCAAACCTAGATTGGAGAGTGCAGGATGCCTCCCGGACGCCACCAGGAGTTGGTCAGCCCTGACGGACTTGCCGTGGAGCCTCACGGTGAGGGAACCGTCGTCGTTCTTTTCCACCCGCTCGACGTCGGTATGGAGCCGGACGTCAACGCCGTCAGCCCGCAGCCCGGCCAGGACCAGCTCTGCTGCTTCCTCGGGATAGCTGCTCAGGAGGCGTCCGCGGGCAACGATTGTCACGTCGGAACCGAGGCGGGCAAACGCCTGGGCAAGCTCCACGCCAGCAACGCCACCACCGAGCACAACGAACCGGCGGGGGACTTCCTTGGCAGACGTAGCCCCGCGGGTCGTCCAGAAAGATACATCGGTCAGGCCGTCGATATCGGGAATGGTAGGTGTGGAGCCCGTGGCCACCACCACCGCATGGTGTGCCTTGAGCGCATAGCTGTTGCCGTCCAAGCCGTCCACCTGGACTTCGCGTGGGCCGGTAATGCGCCCCCGGCCACGGATAAGCTCGATGCCTGCGCTATCCAGCCACTCAACCTGGCTGCCGTCCTGCCAGTTGTTGGTGAACCAGTCCCGATGCTTCAGGGCAGCGCGGGCATCGACCGTACCAGTGATGGCTTGCGAGGCCCCCGGGATGCCTTGGGCTGCATGCAGGACGCTGCCTGGCCTGAGAAGTGCCTTTGAGGGGATGCACGCCCAATAGGAGCACTCGCCGCCTACCAGTTCGCTCTCGATGATCACCGCCGTCAGCCCACCGCGAACCACTCTGTCGGCCACGTTTTCCCCTACGGCGCCCGCGCCGATCACAATCACATCGAATTCCCGGGGGCTATCGGCAGTCATGGTGAAAGCCTACGCCCGCTCTCTGGACGTTGTGGGGCGGGTTCCGGGGCTTGTGCGGGTTTTGGCGCGCAGAGCTGGCCTCGCAACGCAGACCTACGCGTGCATTGCGCCCTTGAACCAGCCCGTGATGCTCGCCGGGTGGGTGATCGCGGTGCCCACCACCACCGCGAAGGCCCCCGCGTCGAGTGCCTGCCGTGCATGGGCCGGGGTGTGGATGCGGCCCTCCGCGATGAGCGGCTTCCCCAGCTCTGCCGAGGCAATCTGATCCAGGAGTTCCAGGTCCGGCCCGTCAGTCTTGGCGCGCTCGCCGGTGTACCCGGACAACGTGGTACCGATAAGGTCCGCGCCCGCGTCCACTGCCGCAACGGCGTCATCGAAGGAACCGCAGTCGGCCATGACCAAGGCATGCGACTCCGCGTGGATCGCCTCCACAGTGGATGCCAAGGACAGCCCATCCGGACGGGCACGCCGCGTACCATCGATCGCCACCACATGGGCTCCCGCGTTCGCTACAGAAAGGGCATGCCGAAGCGTAGGCGTGATAAACACGCCGTCGTGCCCGTCCTTCCAGAGGCCAATAACAGGAACTTCGACGGCGGTACGCGTGAACTGTAAGTCGGCCAACCCTTGCACACGGATCGCCGCGGCGCCGCCGATCACGGCTGATGCCGCGATTTGGGCAGTGGTTCGGGGGTCGCGCAGGGGCTCACCGGGGTAGGCCTGGCACGAGACGATGAGCTGGGAACGGAGGGCTTCAAGGCCTTCGGGAGTCAGGATCACAGGATCTTCCTTACTTAAGGACAAGCTTCGCGGCGCCAATAATGGCTGCAGTATTGCCAAGGGCTGCGGGTACAACGGGGACACCAATCAGGGGAGCCAGCAGTTCCTGTCGCAGGGCAGCCTCCATCGGCTTCCACCAGAGCTCGCCGGCATCTGCGAGTCCGCCGGAGATCACCACGGTTTCGGGGTCGAGGATGTTGACCAGACCGCCCACGGCCTGTCCGGCAGCAGCTGCACCGAGCTCGATGGCACGCAAAGCAGCGGCGCGGCTGACCGCTGAGCCAGCGGTAGCACCGGCGTCGTACGCGCCGGAAGCCAACGCAAACACGCCCCGCGTGTCCGACGCGTCAGAGGCGGCCCCCCCGAACCGGAGGAAGGACTCATAAAGAGCGGGTCCGGAAGCCACGGCCTCCACGTGCCCTGAGGCACCGCAAACACAAGGCAAGGGAACACCGTTATACACAGCCAACGGCGAAGCGAAATGCCCCACGTGCCCACCCACAAAGCGGTGGCCCAGGACAGGTGAGCAGTCCAGCACGAAGCTGCCGCCCACGCCCGTCCCGAAAGCCACCAGGAGCGAACTGGACGTGCCCGCGGCGGCGCCCAACCATGCTTCACCGAGGGCATGCGCGTGGACGTCGTTGACGGCTCGCACCAAGGGATGCGGGAGCCGCGAAGAAAGCCCGGAAACCAACGAAGTTCCGGCCCAACCGAGAATCGCATCCGTGGCGGAAACCACCACCCCGGAAGAGGCATCGATGACCCCGGCGGAGCCGACACCGACGCCGGACACTTTCAGTCCGGCCTCGGTAGCGCGCTCCACCAAGCCCGAGATCAGCGCTGCGGTGGCATCGAGGATCGCCTCGCCACCTGCCCTGTTGAGCGTCGGTATGGTGTCCGACATCAGCACTTCACCAAAAGGAGATACAACCCCGGCGGCGGTCTTGGTACCGCCGAGGTCGACGCCGATCACGGGGGTCAAGGAAACGGTCATCGAAGCCTAGACCAGCCCGTTCCGTTCCAGGATTTCGCGAATCAGGGAGGCCTCGGAATCGTTCAAAGAAAGCATTGGCGAGCTCATGGTGTTGGACTCGATGATGCCCATGACCTGCAGTGCCGTCTTGAAGGCACCCAAGCCTGCGGCACCCCCGGACACGCGTCCATTGGGCGTGTAGACGATCTCAAAGACGTCGGCCAAGCGGTCCTGCTCCCGGGCCGCCGCAGCCCAGTCGCCGGCCTGCGCTGCGTCGAAGAGGCGGCGGTAACCGGCCGGATCAACGTTGCCAAGCCCCGGGACAACGCCCTGCGCGCCGCCCAAAAGAGCGCCGTCCACCACCACCTCGTGCCCGGTGAAGATGTCGAAGTTCGGGATGTCTTTAGCCGCAAGCAGCAGTTGGCGGAATGAAACGTCGTCGCCGGAGGAGTCCTTGACACCGGCGATCACGCCGTCCCGGCCGAGGCGGACAAGAAGGTCCGTGGGCAGCTTAAAGTGCGTTCGGACGGGGACGTCGTAAGCGAAAACCGGTTTCTGGATGGCCTCGTGGATGCTGCGGAAATGCGTCTCGGTTTCCGCGACGTTGCCGATCGCGTAGTACATGGACGTCACGACGATCGCGTCGGCGCCCAAATCGACTACTTTGCGGGCTTCCTCGATGACCCGGTTGGTCGTCTGCTCGTTGGCACCCACCATCAGGGGCACGGCACCGGCGTTCGCGTCGGCGATGGTGGTGACCACCAGTTCGCGTTCTTCGTTGGTCAAGTAGGGGACTTCGCCGGAGGAGCCCAGCACGAACAGTCCGGACACACCGCCGTCGATCAAGTGCTTGGTGACGTTCTTCAACGACGCGGTGTCGACGCTGCCGTCGGTGTGGCGGGGTGTGATGACCGGGGGAATAACGCCCTGGAACTGAGAGGACACAGAAATCTCCGTTGTTGGTAACTAATGAAAGGAAAAGCTAGATGTGGAGGAGGCTCGGCGCAGCGCCCAGGAGCTTCCGCGTGTAGTCGTTGCCGGGGTTGTCGAAGACCTGCGCAGCGGTGCCTTGCTCGACGATCTTGCCGAAGTACATGACGCAGATCCGGTCCGAGACGTACCGGACGGTCTGGATGTCGTGCGAAATGAACACCATGCCGAGGTTCAACTGCGTCTTCAAGTCGGACAGCAGGTTCAGGACCTGCGCGCGGACGGACACGTCGAGCGCCGACGTCGGCTCGTCCGCCACGATGATGTCCGGCTCCAGCGCCAGCGCGCGGGCGATCGCCACACGCTGGCGCTGGCCTCCGGAAACTTGCGACGGCGTCACTTCGGCCGCCGATTGCGGCAAGCCAACCAGCGCCAACAGTTCCTTGACCTTGGCAGCACGGCTGGCCGCGTTCCCGATGCCGTGGATCTGAAGGGGGTCGGTGAGGATGTCCTGGATGGTCATGCGTGGGTTCAGCGCCGTCGCGGGGTCCTGGAAGACGACGGAGACGGAGCGGCCGAATTCCTTGCGCATGGCTGCGTTCCGCTTGATGGCCGGCTTTCCGTGGAACAAGACACTGCCCGACGTCGGCGGCTGGAGTCCCACAAGCACTGACGCGAGGGTGGACTTGCCGCAGCCGGACTCACCGACGATGCCGACGGTTTCGCCGCGGCTGATGCTGAAATCAACGCCGTCGACGGCCTTGACGATGTTCGGCCGGAACAAGCCGCCCGTGCGTGCCCGGTGGTAGACCTTGACGTCTTTGAGCTCGATCACCGGCTTTGCAGTTGTTTCGCTCATTTTGCATCCTCCTTCAAATGGCTCGCCCAGTAATGGTCGGCGTCTTCGCCATTGGTGGATCCAACAGCGGTGAGGACCAGCTTCTGGTTGGGGTCGGCGTCGGGCCTCTGCGAGCGGGCCGCGAAGCGGTCGCCGGTAGCGAAATCCCGCGGTGAGGGGACTGTGCCCGGGATCTGGTGGAGCCGAGCGGCATCTGCTTCGATGGAAAGCACCGCACCGAGCAGCCCCCGCGTGTATTCGTGCTTGGGGTTCTGCAGCAGCTCGGAAGCCTGTGCGGATTCCACCACCTGGCCCGCGTACATCACGGTGATTCGATGGGCAAGGGACGCGACCAACGCGAGGTCGTGGCTGACGAACACCATGGAAAATCCCAGCTGTTCGCGCAGTTCGTTGAGGAGGTCGACTACCTGCTTCTGGACCGTCACATCCAAAGCGGTAGTGGGCTCGTCCGCAACCACGATCTTGGGCGAACGAGAGAGGGCCATGGCTATCAGCACACGCTGGCGCTGGCCGCCCGAGAGTTCGTGCGGGTAGCTGGCAAGTGTCCGCACGGGGTCAAGTTTCACCATTTCCAACAGCTCGGACGGGGTCTTCCGGCCTCCGCGTTTGGTGAGCTGCTCCAACTGGTCCTTGATCTTCATGGACGGGTTCAGGGAACTCAGCGCGTCCTGGTAGACCATGGCGATCTGCTCGCCGCGGAGGCCTTCGTAGGCCTTCATGTTGCTGTGCATGGTGTTCGGGTCCAGGAGTTCCTTGCCGTCGAACGTGACGGATCCGCTGATCTGCGCGGTCTTGGGGAGAAGGCCCATGACGGCCAACGACGTGATCGACTTGCCGCAGCCGGACTCACCGACGAGGCCCATGGTTTCCCCTTCGCGCACAGTGAAGGAGACGTCGTCCACGATCGGGATGTCACCAAAACGGCCCGGGAAGCGGATGGACAGGTTCTTGACCTCAAGCACGTTGCGCGCGCCTGCCGGCACCTGGGGGAGGCGGTCGGTGCGCTTGGCTTCGATGGAGGCCAACAATTCGAGTTCCCTGTCGAGCAGAAGGTGAGGGGCGGGCACGGTGACGGACCCGCCTTGCCGGGTGGCGCCGTCGAGCGTTCCGACTGAGGTGAGGGTGTCGCCGGAAGCCGCGCGGACGCTGTCAAGCTCGTGTTCCTCAACCACGGAAGGTTGGACCACGGACGTGGCAACCTCGGTGTCCACCACTACAGCAGCGGATGAGCCGTCGTCGTCCTTCACCACAGGCGCGCGGCGGAGCTTCGGGTTCACCATGGCGTCCGTGAGGCCCTCGGCGAGGATGTTCAAGGAAAGGACCGTCAACAGGATGGTGAGACCGGCGAAAGTGGTGGCCCACCAGCCGCCGGACAGGACCAGGTTGCGGCCGTAGGAGATCACGTTGCCCCACGACGGCGCGGGATCCTGAACGCCGGCTCCCAGGAAGGAGAGCGATGCTTCGAGGATGATCGCGTCGGCCACCATGACCGTGGCGAAAACCAGGACAGGAGCGGCGGTGTTGCGGACAATGTGCTTGATCAGGATGTAGAAGCGGCCGGCACCGATGACGCGCTCGGCACGGACGTAGTCTTCGCCGTACTGGGCAAGGACGTTGGCGCGGACCACGCGGGCAAGCTGTGGCGTGTAGATAATGGCGATCGCGATGATGATGGTGGGAACGGAGTTACCGAATGCCGCCAGCAGTACCGCAGCGAGGGCGATGCCCGGGAACGCCATGAGGATGTCCATGATCCGCATGATGATCTCGTTGACCGACTTGCTGGACGTTGCGGCGAACGACCCCAGGAGCGCGCCCACCAGGATCGCCAGGCCCACGGCGCCGAGGCCGATCATGAGCGAGGACTGCGCGCCGAACAGCAGGCGCGAGAAGATGTCGCGGCCCAGCCGGTCCGTGCCGAAGAAGTGCTCGGCGCCTGGAGGAGTCGCCGGGATAAAGGTCTCCAGAGGATCGTGCGGTGCCAGGACCGGCGCGAAGATGGCTGCAACGACGATCACGATGAGGAAGAGCAGGGCGATACGGGAACCCCAGGGCAGGGCCTTGAAACGAATGCCCGGGGCGCTGAGCCGTTCTGCGAGTTTGCTTCGCATGAGCTATACCGTCCTGATTCGGGGGTTGATGAGCAGGTAGAGAAGGTCCACCACGATGTTCACCAGAACGAACGTGATAGAGATGGTGAGCACCACGCCCTGGACCAGGTTGACGTCCAGGTTGGTGATGCCGTTGAGGATCAGCTGGCCCATACCGGGCAAGGCGAAGATCATTTCAATCACGACGGCGCCACCCAGCAAGTAGCCGACGCGGAGTCCCAGCACGGTCACCGGAGTGACGAGCGCGTTGCGGAGGACGTTTCTGGAGACGACTTCGCGGTAGGGAACTCCGTTGCCGATGGCGGTGCGGACGTAGTCGCGGTCCAGTTCTTCAACCATCGAGGTGCGGACCACGCGGATCAGTGATGCGGACACGGGAATGCCGAGGGCCAACGCCGGGAGGGCCATGGAGTTGAGCCAACCGCCAAAGCCGGATTCCGGCGTCGCAATACCGCCCGAGGGGAACAGGGGATTGCTGCCCAAAGCGAACCACTGGATGAGCAGGATGCCGAGCCAGAAGGACGGCGTCGCGATCGCAGCGATCGAGAAAACCCGGACCAACTGGTCCTGCCACTTGTCGCGGTAAAGCGCGCCGAGGACACCGAACGCCAACGACAGCACGATCGCGATAAGGACGCCCAGGAACGTGAGCTGGAGTGTGAGCGGGAAGGCCGAGCCGATCATTGAGGCTACGGATTTGGCCGGCGGGGTAGTGACGCCCAGATCGAACTGAAGGAGCTTGCCGAGGAAGCGGAAGTACTGCAGGACCAGGGGGTCGTTGAGGCCGTTTTCCTGGCGGTACTGCTGCTTCGCTTCCTCGCTGGCGCCGTCACCGAGGGCCGAGCTGGCCTGGTCGCCGGGAGCGGCCTGCAGGACGAGGAAGACGAGCAACGTAATGCCCAGGATCATCAATGGCAATGCTGCAAGTCTGCGGCCAAGCAGACGCAATATCGTGACCAATTTGTTCTCCGGTTGAGTTGGGTTTCGTTGGCTTGTGGGGCCTGCTCTACGTGCTTTGTGGGGGATTTAGCGCGTAAAGCAGGCCCCGCAAGGCGAGCCGGGTGCCTAGGCCGTGCGTCCGACGTCGACGAACGACAGACCCGTGGTTGGCAGGGGCTGGAAGCCGCTGAGCTTCTTCTCGTCCCAGGCACTGGGCAGCTGGCGGTGGAAAATCGGATAGAGCGGAACCTCGTCCGACACGAGGTCCACGATCTCGCCCACCGTCTTCTTGGCTTCGTCGCCGGACGCCTGCGAGCCCTTGTTCATGAGGTCCTGCAGCTTGGTGCGCTCCGGAGTAGTCCAGAAGGCACGCTTTTCCATCCAGGTTGCTCCGGAATAGAACCAGCTGAGGAGCAGGTCTGCATCATTACCGAAGACTGAGGGGTCGCCCGGAGCTGCAACCACCGCGTAATCACCCTTACCCACGCGGTCCGTATACAGGGCACCGGACTGCAGGTTCTTGACGGTCACTTTGACGCCCGGGATCTTGTTCCACGATTCGAGGATCAGCGGTGCCACATCCTTGACCCACGCGGTGTCCGTGGTGAGCAGTTCGAATTCGAGGTTGGTGACGCCGGCCTGCTTCAGGAGGTCTTCAGCCTTCTTGGCGTCATAGCCATAGACGTTCTTGGCCTTGACGTAGTCCGGGTGGCCCTCCTGGAAGTACGAGCTTGCAGCTTTCGCATTCCCGAACAGGGCCTTCTTGATGATGGCTTCCTTGTCCATGCCGTAGTGCAGGGCCTGGCGCACGAGCTTGTTGTCGAAGGGAGCCTTGGCGCAGTTGAACATCAGGAACAGCAAGCCGAAGGATTGGACGGATTCAACCTTGACCTTCGACTTCAAGCCGTCAACGTCAAGGTACGGAACGTCTTCAATGGCCTGGACCCGCCCGGACTGCACGGCGGTGACGCGTGCTGCTGCATCCGAGAGGAGCAGCCAGGTCATGCCCTTGGCCAGTGCAGGCTTGGGTCCGTTGTAGTCGGCAAAAGCTTCGAACACGATCTTGTCGTCCTTGACCGCGGACATCAGCTTGTAGGGGCCCGAGCCGACCGGCTTGGCATCGAAGGCCTTCAGGTCCGTTGCGAGTGCCTTGGGGACAATCTTGACCACGGATATACGTGGTCCGAAGCCGGGGAAGGCGTACTTGAGCGTGAATTCGACCGTCTTGGCATCAACCGGCTTGACGTCCTGGATGAACGGAATGAACTGCGAGAACAGGGACTTGTTCGCGGGGTCCATCACGCGGGTGAAGGAGAAGGCCACGTCTTCCGTGGTGACCGGGGAACCGTCATGGAACTTGGCTCCGTCGCGGATGGTCACCTGGTAGGTGGTGTCGTTGATCTTCTTGGGGTCGGATGCCGCCAAAGCGTTGTACGGCTGGCGCGTAGCCGGGTGCAGCTCGATGAGGCCTTCGAAGATATGCAGATTGGCGGCCATCGGCGTGGCACCCGAGGAGCTCAGCGGATCGAAGCCGGTTGAGAGCGCATAGGAGATGCCTGCCTCGATGATGAGGTCCTTGTTCACCGCGGCGGTGTTCGTCTGGTTGCTGGTGGTGGTGCTGGCAGCGCCGCCGCACGCGGAAAGGGTTGCGGTGAACGCGGCAGCTGCACCAACTGCGCCGCTAAGTTTCAGGAAGTTCCGGCGGCTGGCGTCGTTGACCAGCGGCAGGCTGTTGATCGTCTTGCTCATAGGTGCCTCACCATTCAAGTTATGTGGGTTATCGGATGTAGGACGTCCGATGCTCGTACTGAAACTGTAAGGGCGGTCACAAGGGATCGTCAAGTGAGAAAGTTCGCGGCAGCTTGGGGGATTCAGGGGAGCCGGACGACCGTGCTCGCTGGCGGGCCGGATCGGCTAAGCCGGGAAATCTTCGCGAAATCCCGGAACATACCTATCAGGGAGGTGGGACATCCGATATTGTATGTTGCGAGTCAATCATTCTGCGGTGGGCGCTAAGCTCGCCTCAATATTAACACCGCACCTCCGGAGCTACCCGGTGCGTGCGTTGGCAAGGAGAGCGCCATGACAACTTCCGGTGTGGTCCCGCAGGCGCGGTTCAGCGCACAGGCCCGACTGCGTGCATTGCAATCGGACATTATGGAGCTGATCCTCGAGCGCGAGCTCGAGGCAGGCGATCCTCTGCCCACGGAGAGCGAGCTTTCCGTAGCCCTGGGCGTGGGCCGGAACACCCTCCGTGAATCCCTCAAAGTACTGCAGGCCCTGGGCGTCATCGAAATCCGGCACGGGTTCGGCATGTTCGTGGCTCCCAGCAACTTTGACGCGCTGGCTGACGGGCTCACCTTCCGCGGCCGGCTCTCACTGCGGCATCAGGGGCTGGAGGCGTTGCAGTTGGTTGACGTTCGCCAGGCACTGGAGTCCGGGCTGATCGGATCTTCCATCGACGTCATGACGGCCGAGCAGCTGGCGTCGATCGAGGAGTCGGTCAAGCAAATGGAGGAATTGGCCGCTGCGGGGGAGAACTTTGTCGCGGCAGACGCCGAGTTCCATCGCCGGCTGTTCGAACCGCTCAACAATGAGCTCCTTATTAACCTCATGGGCGTCTTCTGGAAGGTCTACAGGAAAATTCACGTGGAGATCGGCGCCGGCAACGAGGACCTGGTCAAGACTGCGGCCATCCACAGGAACATCTACGCCGCAGTGGCGGCGGGGGATAGGGTCCTGGCCGCCGAACTGCTCAACCGGCACTTCGACGGCATTCGCCGGCGCATCAGCGAGGCCGTTGGCGAGTAACGCAACGAACCCATGGGCCGTCGTCGTACTTTCCGGAAGGTACGACGGCGGCCCTCGCCGTTGCTGCGTGGCTCGCCTTCCGTGCCGCCCGGCCCAACTGAGTCGCATTACTGCGCGTTTTGAGCGGGCTAAACGCGCTTAACTGCGACCTGGTTGGATGGGGTGTTCGGGTGGGGCGATTTGAGTGGGCCGGGGCGGTTTGGGGTGGGGCCGGCATAACAAAAGACCCGCACCGGCGAACCGGTGCGGGTCTTCATCTGTGCGCCCAAAGGGATTCGAACCCCTGACCTTCTGTTCCGTAGACAGACGCTCTATCCAGCTGAGCTATGGGCGCATTTCGCGTGATTCTTGGCGGTCTGTTTCTCTGACCCCCTCGAACCTCAATAAACTTTACAGAAGTTCATGTGAAGTTCCAAATCGAAAAGCTGTAATCTGCGCAACTAGACCGGTCTACGTGACCTTAGTCACTTAAAGAGACGCTTCAAAAAGCAACTTCCTTGATATCTCGCGGTTTTGTTCTTGAGCCAACCCTAGGTCAGATGTCTGACAAGCCCAATGGTCTGGTCCGCGGCCCCTATCGTTTAGGACACACCACTGAACCCGAGGAAGGGAACCACAATGGGCGATCTGGCGCGACTGCCGCTGCTTGAGAAGGCACCTACTACGCATGCACGCCTGCTGGCCTGGGTTGAGGAAGTTGCCGAACTGACCCAGCCGGACCGCATCCACTGGGTTGACGGCAGCGAAGCAGAGAACAAGAAGCTGACCGACGAGCTTGTTGAAGCCGGCACGCTGAAGCGGCTGAACCCGGAGACGTTCCCGAACTCCTTTGCAGCGTTTTCTGATCCGGCGGACGTCGCCCGTGTCGAAGAACAGACCTTCATCTGCTCCGAGAATGAGCGCGACGCAGGGTTCACCAACAACTGGATGGCTCCGGCCGAGATGAAGCAGAAGCTGCGCGGCCTGTTCGCCGGCTCCATGCGCGGCCGCACCATGTACGTCATCCCGTTCGTCATGGGCCACCTGGATGCAGAGGATCCCAAGTTTGGCGTTGAGATCACCGACTCCGCCTACGTTGTGGCCTCCATGCGCATCATGGCCCGCATCGGTACCGACGTTCTTGACCGCATTACGCAGACGGACGCTTTCTTCGTTCCTGCCTTGCACTCCCTTGGCGCTCCGCTCGAGCCCGGCCAGGCAGACGTCGCGTGGCCTTGCAACCCGGAGAAGTGGATCGTGCACTTCCCGGAAGAGCGTTCCATCTGGTCATTCGGTTCGGGCTACGGCGGAAACGCCCTCCTCGGCAAGAAGTGCTACGCCCTCCGCATCGCGTCCGTCATGGCACGCGACGAGGGTTGGCTCGCCGAGCACATGCTCATCCTCAAACTGACCTCTCCCGAGCAGAAGACCTACTACGTCTCCGCAGCTTTCCCGTCTGCGTGCGGCAAGACCAACCTCGCCCTCCTCGACCCCACCATCAAGGGCTGGAAGGTTGAGACGCTGGGTGACGACATCACGTGGATGCGCTTCGGCAAGGAAGGCGAGCTCCGCGCCGTCAACCCCGAGGCGGGCCTTTTCGGCGTTGCGCCGGGTACCGGCTGGGGCACCAACCCCAACGCCATGCGGGCCATCGCCAAGGGCAACAGCATCTTCACCAACGTTGCCCTCACGGACGACGGTGGCGTCTGGTGGGAAGGTATGACGGAGGAAACTCCGGAGCACCTGACCGACTGGCGTGGTGAGTCGTGGACTCCGGACTCCGAAACCCCGGCAGCGCACCCGAACTCGCGCTTCTGCACGCCGATCGACCAGATCGACATGCTTGCTGAAGAGTACTTCAGCCCTGAAGGCGTGGAACTTTCCGCGATCCTTTTCGGCGGTCGCCGCAAGACCACCATCCCGCTGGTCACCGAGGCCCGTGACTGGTCCAACGGCATCTTCATGGGATCCACGCTTTCTTCGGAGACCACGGCTGCCGCCGCGGGTGCCGTCGGTGTGGTCCGGCGCGACCCCATGGCCATGCTGCCGTTCATCGGCTACGACGCAGGCGACTACCTGAACCACTGGGTCAACCTGTCCGCCAAGGCAAACCCGGAGCGGCTCCCGAAGATCTTCCTGGTTAACTGGTTCCGCCGCACGGCTGAGGGCGGCTTCGCCTGGCCCGGCTTCGGAGATAACGCCCGTGTGCTCAAGTGGGCCATTGAGCGCCTCGAAGGCAAGGCCGACGCCGTGGAGACCCCCATCGGCTTCGTGCCGACCGGCGAGTCCATCGACCTCGACGGGCTGGACATGACTCCGGCCGAGGTCGAAGCTGCCGTACGGGTTGACGCCGACGAGTGGGCAACCGAGCTGGCCTCCATCGAAGAGTGGTTCGCCAACTTCGGAGGTTCCCTCCCGGCAGCCCTTCAGTCCGAGCTGGACGGTCTCAAGAACCGTCTGGGCTAGACCTCTTAAGGACAACGGCGTCCTTAAGACGACGGCGGCCCGTCACCTTCCATTTGAAGGTGACGGGCCGCCGTCGTTCTCTGGGATTTTGGCGCCGTTTCCCGCTAGTTAGCGAGCCATACGTCAGGGCCGAACACTTCGTAATGGATCCGCGTGGATGGTATCCCGGCTTCGATTGCTTCGTCGCGGATCTTCTTCATGAAAGGCAGCGGACCACAAAGATACAGCGAGGCATCCGCGGGAAGGTCGACCTCGCGCAGGGACATGAAACCTTCGTTGGCTCCAGCATGCGGGGTTTCGAGCCAAAGCGTGAGCTTTGCGTCGATCTTCGCGGCGTCTTCCCTCATCTGCCCGCTCAGGGCCCAGCTATCGATGGACCGCTCGGCGTGAAGCACCAGGACCTGGCGTTCGGTGTCGGCCTCCGCGAGGGAGCGCAGGATGGAGGCGGTGGGGGTACAGCCGATCCCTGCCGACGCCAGGACGACGGGTCCATCGCCGTCCTTGAGGGTGATCTCGCCGTACGGGTTGGAGATGTCCAGGATGTCACCGGGTTCGACGGCGGTATGCAGGGCGGTGGACACCTCACCGCCGTCATTGAGCTTGGTGGTGAAGATGCGGCTGGTACCGGTATCGCCGGACAAGGAGTACTGGCGGACCTGGCGGAGCCCGTCGGGGAGCGTCACTTTGACGCTGACGTACTGACCCGGCTTCGCCTCTGTGACGGGGGTATCGTCGGCGGGCTCCAAGGTGAAGGTCATGGAATCCCGGCCCGCGGCTTCCTTGGAGACGACGCGCCAAGGCATCCACATTTTGGTATTGGCCTGGGCTGCGTAGAGGTCCTTTTCCAACTTGATCAACGCATCGGCCATGAGCCAATAGACCTCGGTCCATGCCTCAGCAATCTCCGGGGTGATGACGTCCGCCAGGTCGGCCGCGATGGCGGCAAAAAGGTGCTCGTAGACTACGGCGTATTGCTCTTCGGCGATGCCCAACGAGGCATGCTTGTGGGCAATTCTGGCCAGAACCTTCTCCGGTAGGGTTCCGGGGTTGTTGACCAAGTGGGTCGCGAAAGCGGCGATGCTGCCCGCAAGTGCTCGCTGCTGGTCGCCGGACCACTGGTTGGACCGGCTAAACAGGCCATCCAGCAATTCCGGGTGCGCAGCGAAGAGACGGCTGTAGAAGTCGGCTGTGATTTCACCTATCCGCGATCCAACCAGCGGCAGGGTGGCTTCAATGACGGGGCGGGACTTTTCCGAGAGCATAGGTTCTCCTGGGGTAGGGGCCGTGGGGTGCGTTACCGGACCTTCCAAATACAAGCATCTTGAATACGTGTATTTGTACCTCAAGTTCTACGCCTTGTAGAAGACTTGTGCAAATTGGGCTTGTAATGGCGGTGTCGTGTGGTTTGCGCCAGGCTTTACAAGGGGTCGAGCTGCGGCTCAGGTGAAGAGAACTCCGGACGCAAGCCGATCGTTTGGAAGACCGGGTTCATTTGCCGGGCGTGCGGCAAAGATGAGATGACGACGTCGTCGAGTTCCCGGTAGAAAGCTTCCCGGGCGCGGTTCATGGCGTGGCGGAGTCCGCACTCCGTGATGAGGGGGCAATCGCGATTCGGCGACTGGCACTCGGCGGGGTCCTGCCGGCTGTCCAAGTGGCGAAGGAGTTGCCCAACGGTGGCACGACGGCCGGCCTCGTTGAGGCGTGACCCGCCGAGCCTGCCTCTCTCGACGTCGATCAGGCCAAGGCCACGAAGGCGAACCATGGCCTTGCTGACATGGTTGTAGGGTGTCCCCACGGCGTCGGCCACGGTCTGGGTTGTCAGCAGCGTACCCTCGGGGGCGGACGCCAGCACCATGAGGGCGCGGAGGCTCACGTCTGCGAACGCGTTGATCTTCATGGCTTCCCTTACGTCAGCGAGGTCTAGTCCACCCACACAGTCGGCTGGTGGGTATCTGGCTCCATGGCGCCGAACGTGAACCCTTCATCTGTGGCCACGTAGGGAACTATCGCCGCCATGACACCACCATCACGGTGTTCGGCTGCGCCAGTGATCCCGTCTGATCCATGTTCGGGCAGGTTTACGTCGTACGCAATCGCCACGGCCCGGTAATCGTCACGTCCCTGGCGCAGGAGCGCTTGCACGTCGGCCAGCATTTGTTCGGCGTCCAAGTGACCGTTCTCATCCGGCTCATTGGGCGTAACGAGCACGATCCGGAGTTCGCCATCGTTGGAGAGCGTAATGCCGAACGGGAGGAAGCCACCGTTCTGAAGCACATGCTCCTGCGCCATGCCGATGGCGGTTCCGAGGGTATCCCGCAGTTCACTTTCCTGGACAGATCCAGGTTCAGGAATTGCAGCCGCGGAGTTGTCCTGCCCGGGATCTTCGCCGGCCGGGTTCCCCGTTGCTTGAGGTGATTGGCTCATGGCTTCTGTTCCCTATGCGCGGACGAGTGCGAGGACGCGGTCGCGGATTTTTTCCATGGTGGGCTGGTCTTTGGCTTCGGCGTTCAGGCGCAGGAAGGGCTCGGTGTTGGACGGGCGCAGGTTGAACCACCAGCTACCGTCCACCGCGCTGAACGTGCTGCCGTCCATGGTGTCGATCTCGATGTCCTCACCGGCGAAATCGGCCCGGACACGCTCCACCGCGGCGGCCTTGTCCTCGACCGTGGAATTAATCTCCCCGGAGGAAACATACGGCTCGTACTCGCGGCCAAGCCCGGACAACGGCCCGTCCTGCTCACCCAGGGCCGCCAGGACATGCATCGCGGCGAGCATCCCGGTATCGGCATTCCAGAAATCACGGAAATAAAAATGCGCGGAGTGTTCCCCGCCGAACACCGCACCTTCCTCGGCCATGACAGCCTTGATGAAGGAATGCCCCACCCGGGTCCGCACGGCACGCCCGCCATCAGCAGCCACCAACTCCGGCACCGCCCGGGACGTGAGCAGATTGTGGATGATCACCGGCGATTCCTCCCCCGCGGCCCTGGCCCGGGCAATCTCACGCCGGGCCACCATCCCGGTGATCGCCGACGGAGAGACCGGCTCGCCCTTCTCATCGATCACGAAACACCGGTCCGCGTCACCATCGAACGCCAACCCGATATCCGCCCCGTGCTTCAGCACCGCAGCCTGCAAATCCCGCAGGTTCTCCGGCTCCAACGGGTTGGCCGGATGGTTCGGGAA